>NZ_JBBYHU010000007.1:0-137283 GCF_038289905.1 Flavobacterium flavipallidum
CAATCATGCGATTGTGTTATACTATGAGGTATTAATCCAAATTTCTCTGGGCTATCCCTCAGCAAAAGGTAGATTGCATACGCGTTACGCACCCGTGCGCCGGTCTCTAGGTCCGAAAACCTATACCCCTCGACTTGCATGTGTTAAGCCTGCCGCTAGCGTTCATCCTGAGCCAGGATCAAACTCTTCATCGTATATTGTTTGAGATTAAATCTCTTTTTTTTATGCGATATCAGATCTAGTGGTCGTTTTCAAATCTCACGATTCTATTACTCTTATTTTTTTATGTCCCGAGTAATCGGGACGGCTGTCAATTCAATATGTCTAGGAACGTGTCTTTATTATTTTCTCTTCATTTATCAGCGCAGTAGCACTGTTTCTCGAAGCGGGTGCAAAAGTACAACTTCTTTTTAATTTAGCAAGAAAAATTTAAAGTTTTTTTCGATTTATTTTCGAAGCTCAACTCCTTTTTCCTTACTCAATATCTCAAATAACTTGCGCGCTTTGCGGGGTGCAAATGTAAAACGCTTTTCAAAATCTCACAAGCTTTTTTTAAACTTTTTTTTCAAACTCTCGTTTTACTTTATTACTTCTTATTAGCCTGTATTTCTTAGAACGTTTTCGCTGTTGCGGGTGCAAAAGTAGAACCTTTATTCGATTAAACAATAGATTTTATCTACTATTTTTCATTTATTTTTTAATCAATTGAAAACCTGATGCTTATTTTTTGAAGTTTTTTAAGTTTGTAGGAGTTTTGACAGATGAACACCATGATTTATGGCTTTTCGTAAAGATTCGCTAAGGGATTTTCCTGAATTTAGAGTAAAAAAGTTGTTTTTACCTCAATCCCCTAGCCCTGACCTGCCTGCCGGCAGGCAGGTAGTAGCAAAAATCCTTGTTTGCCGGCGTTCGGCAAACAAGATTGTAGC
Source organism: Flavobacterium flavipallidum (assembly GCF_038289905.1). NCBI lineage: Bacteria > Pseudomonadati > Bacteroidota > Flavobacteriia > Flavobacteriales > Flavobacteriaceae > Flavobacterium > Flavobacterium flavipallidum. The sequence goes on from NZ_JBBYHU010000007.1 coordinate 930, forward strand.
CGATAGCAGGAAATTGCTCCAAAAAAAATACTATTATGTATGTATTAGATTATTTCATAATTTAATTACCGGAAACATACTATAATATATATTGTATGTATTTTTCGAATACTATATATTTGCACTCTCAAAATTAAATTAACAATGATTAAGATTACTTTGCCCGATGGGTCAGTCAGAGAGTTTGCCTCAGGCGTAACTCCAATGGATGTTGCTAAAAACATTAGCGAAGGATTTGCACGAAATGTAATTTCAGCATCTTTCAATGGTACAACTATTGAAACAGCAACTCCGCTAACCACGGACGGCAGTCTTACATTATACACTTGGAATGATGCCGATGGAAAAAAAGCATTCTGGCATTCGACTTCCCACGTAATGGCTCAAGCCCTTGAGGAAATGTACCCAGGCATCAAATTAACTTTAGGGCCAGCTATTGCAAACGGATTCTATTATGATGTTGACTTTGAAGACCAAAAAATCACAGAGGCTGATTTCAAAAAAATCGAAGACCGAATTCTAGAAATATCCAGAGGTAAGCACGAATTTAAAATGCGCCCGGTTACAAAAGCCGAAGCATTAGAAATGTACAAAGACAATGTTTACAAGACAGAATTAATCTCTAATCTTGAAGACGGAACAATTACATTTTGCGATCACTCAACTTTTACAGACTTATGTCGAGGCGGACACATTCCAAATACCGGAATCATCAAAGCTGTAAAAATAATGAGCGTAGCTGGAGCATACTGGAGAGGAGATGAAAAAAACAAACAATTAACCCGTGTTTACGGAACCTCTTTCCCTAAACAAAAGGATTTAACTGAATACCTTGAACTTCTTGAAGAAGCAAAGCGTCGCGATCATAGAAAACTAGGTAAAGAATTAGAGTTATTTGCCTTCTCACAAAAGGTAGGTCAAGGACTTCCTTTGTGGCTACCAAAAGGTGCTGCTTTGAGAGATCGTTTAGAACAATTCTTAAAAAGAGCCCAGAAAAAAGCCGGTTATGAGCAAGTTGTGACTCCACATATTGGACAAAAAGAACTATATGTTACTTCTGGTCACTATGCCAAATACGGAGCAGATAGCTTTCAACCAATAAACACACCTGCTGAAGGAGAAGAGTTTTTATTGAAACCTATGAACTGCCCTCACCACTGTGAAATTTACAACACAAGACCTTGGTCATACAAAGACCTGCCAAAGCGTTATGCTGAATTTGGAACCGTATATAGATACGAACAGTCTGGTGAATTACACGGTTTAACGCGCGTACGCGGTTTCACTCAGGATGATGCTCATATTTTCTGCACTCCAGAGCAGTTAGATGAAGAATTCAAAAAAGTAATTGACCTTGTATTGTATGTATTTGGTTCGTTAGGATTTGAAAACTTCACTGCACAAGTTTCTTTAAGAGACCCTGAAAACAAGGAGAAATATATAGGAACAGATGAAAACTGGGAGAAAGCTGAAAACGCTATTATCAATGCCGCAAAAGATAAAGGCTTAAACACCGTTGTTGAATATGGGGAAGCTGCTTTTTATGGGCCAAAACTAGACTTCATGGTAAAAGATGCTTTAGGAAGACAATGGCAATTAGGAACAATCCAAGTTGATTACAACCTTCCGGAACGTTTTGAGCTAACCTACAAAGGATCAGACAACGAACTACATCGCCCAGTGATGATTCACAGAGCACCATTTGGCTCAATGGAACGTTTTATAGCTATTTTACTAGAACATACAGCAGGAAATTTCCCTCTATGGTTAATGCCAGAGCAAGCTATAATCTTGTCTTTGAGCGAGAAATATGAAAATTATGCCAAAAAAGTTTTAGATTTGCTGGAAATTCACGAAATTCGCGGGCTAATTGACAATAGAAACGAAACCATTGGTAAAAAAATCAGGGATGCAGAGTTACAAAAAATCCCATTTATGCTAATTGTAGGAGAAGAAGAAGAGAAAAACGGAACGATTTCAATACGTCGTCAAGGTCAAAAAGGAAAAGGAAACATTAGCGTTACAATTGAAGAATTTGCAGCAATTGTTAACGAAGAAATAAACAAGACATTAAAAGTATTTACAGTTTAACTTAAATTTTAAAGCCATAGCAATAAGAAACAATAGAGGTTTTCAACCTCGAGTAGAAAAAAAAGATGCACACAGAATAAACAATCTTATTCGTGTACCTGAAGTACGACTAGTAGGTGAAAATGTAGAAACAGGAGTTTTCAAAACTTCAGATGCATTACGTTTAGCCGATCAACTAGAATTAGATTTAGTCGAAATTTCACCAAATGCTGATCCTCCGGTTTGTAAAATCATGGATTACAAAAAATTTGTTTATGAGCAAAAGAAACGTGAAAAGGTTCTAAAAGCGAAATCTTCACAAGTTGTCGTTAAAGAAATTCGTTTCGGACCTCAAACTGATGAGCATGATTATGAATTTAAGAAAAAGAACGCTGAAAAATTCCTAAAAGAAGGTGCTAAGTTAAAAGCATTTGTATTCTTCAAAGGACGTTCGATTATTTATAAAGACCAAGGTCAAATCTTATTATTAAGATTAGCTCAGGACTTAGAAGAACACGGTAAAGTTGAAGCATTACCAGTTCTTGAAGGAAAAAGAATGATTATGTTCATTGCTCCTAAGAAAAAAAAACAATAGTCAAAGGAAATTAAGTTTACCGACTTAAAAACCTAAGACAATAATAAAATAAGTAAGTAAGAATAAATTAAAAAAACTAGGAAAAATGCCTAAAATGAAAACAAAATCTAGCGCTAAGAAACGTTTTAAAGTTACTGGCTCTGGAAAAATTAAAAGAAAGCATGCTTTTAAAAGTCACATCTTGACTAAAAAATCTAAAAAACGTAAATTAGCTTTGACACACTCAGCGCTAGTTCACTCAACAGATATGAAAAGCATCAAACAACAATTAAGAATTATCTAATCGACAAATTGTCAATTTAAAATTCTTTAGGTTAAAACAATTTAATAACCTTGGAGTATGGCCAATAAGCACTCTTGATTAAATTCGGGTCGCCTGCTACAAAAATAAAATTAAAAATTATGCCAAGATCGGTAAATTCAGTTGCTAAAAGAGCAAGAAGAAAAAAAATAATGAAACAAGCCAAAGGTTTCTTTGGTCGTCGTAAAAACGTTTGGACAGTTGCTAAAAACGCGGTAGAAAAAGCTATGCTTTACGCTTACCGTGACAGAAAGCAAAACAAGAGAAACTTCCGTTCATTATGGATTCAACGTATTAACGCTGGAGCTAGATTAGAAGGAATGTCTTACTCTCAATTCATGGGTAAAGTAAAAGCTAACGGAATCGAATTGAACAGAAAAGTTCTTGCTGATTTAGCTATGAACCACCCAGAAGCTTTCAAAGCTGTACTTAACAAAGTAAAATAAACGTTTTATCAACTCAATTTAAGACTACTTACTTACATAGAAAACCTCATTTGTTAACTCAAATGAGGTTTTTTTATACAAGAATAATTTCTTTTCATTTTATATTCTTAGGAAAAATAGTATTTTAGTTCTATTATTAGCCTAAGATGAATACCCTAAAATTATTTTCCAAAATAGCAATTATAAATATACTCTTTCTTGCTTTCTTCATCAATTCCTGTGAAAAGAAAAAAGAGACTACTATTATTTCTAAACCTATATTCAACAAACAACAAGTTGACAAATACTACCAACTTGCGAATAAATATTATGATAATTCTAAATATGATAGTGCGTTCTATTATGCTAATAAAATAAGATTAGAAATCAATCCTATATCGGACTTAGATAAATACGCAACTAATATGTTTATTTTGGCAGCTTCCCAACAAATTCAAGGGGATTATGCAGGTGCAGAAAATAGTATCGTAGAAAGTTTAAATATATTATACAAAATAAAAAGCCATAGATATCTTTACAAATTCAATTCTATGTTAGCTGGGAATTACAACTATATTAGAGAATTTGACAATGCATTACATTCTTATCATACAGCATCAAAATACAAGATAAACAATCAACAAGATGCAATGAACAAACTAAACATTGGTCATGTATATAAAGAAAAGAGAGAATTCAAAAAAGCATTACAAATCTTAACACCACTTTTAAATAATAAAGAAATTAAAAGAAATAGATATTATCTCTCAGGAGTATTAAATGACATTGGCTATTGCAATATGAAACTTGGTAAGGCGAACGCTCTTTCTTATCTAAGTAAATCTTTAAAATTAAATTCAAATTTAGATTCTACAGCTGATAATGACTACGATCTAACCGCTAATTATTACAACTTATACGAGTACTACATCAATAGTAATCCCCAAAAAGCATTAAATTATATCCATTTACTCTATCAAAAAGCTACTGAGTATAATAATCCTGACGATAGACTTATAGCATTAAGTTTATTTATTAAACATTGTAAAGGTGAGGAATTAAAAAAATATTCATTAGACTACATCCGAATTAATGACAGTATCAATCAAGCCAGACAAAAAGCCAAAAATTATTTTGCTAAATTAAAATACGATTCAAAAAAAGAAAAAGAGGAAAATTTAAAACTAAAAAAAGAAAAAGAATTACAACAGCAATTAGAGGCCAACAAAAATATTCTTGTTGCCTTTATTATCATCCTCCTAATACTTATTACTGCATTTATATATTATTATCTTGTTCAAAAAAACAAGAAAGAAAAAATTCAAACCTCATATAATACTGAAATAAGGATTGCTAAAAAATTACATGATGAATTAGCAAACGAAATCTATCAAACGATCAATTTCGCAGAAACACATGATTTATCATCTCCTGAAGCAACAGAAAAATTATTAGAAAACTTAGACGCAATCTATTCTACAACCCGGAATATTTCAAGAGAAAACAATTTTATCGAAACAGGAGAACTTTACGAAACACATCTAAAAGAGATGATTACCAGTTTTAGTGGTAATACTGTAAATATAATTATTAATAATTTAGAAGAAATAAATTGGAATAAAATAAACTCGTTAAAGAAAATAACAATTTATCGTGTTATTCAAGAATTATTAGTAAACATGAAAAAACATAGTAACAGCACTTTAGTATTGATTTCATTTAAAAATCAGAATAACAATTTACTTATCAATTATTACGACAATGGTGTGGGTTTTGATTTTAATTTAATAAACAAAAAAAGTGGGCTCCAAAATATAATAAGCAGAATTACTACTATCAACGGGACAATAACTTTTGATAACAACCAAAATAAGGGAGTTAAAACCAATATTGTCATTCCATCTTAAAACAACTCAAATGTTTAAAAAAGCACTAATTGTAGAAGACCTAGATTCCATAATTCAAAGTATCAATGAAACTTTAAAAAGCTTACACATTACCGAAATACAACAAGCTAAATATTGTGACGAAGCATCTTTAAAAATTAAAAAAGCGCAACAAGATAATTGTCCTTTTGATCTATTAATAACCGATTTATCTTTTAAAGAAGATTTCAGAGAAAATAAGCTTACCAATGGTGAAGAACTTATTGCTGATGTAAAGAAATTCCAACCCAATATAAAAACAATTGTATTCTCAATTGAAGACAAATCATATAAAATAAAATCACTTTTTGAAGATTATAACATTAATGCCTACGTCATAAAAGGAAGAAATAGTCTTACTGAACTTAAAAAAGCTATTCAAGAAATTTACATCTCTGAGACTAAAATTATTTTGCCTGAAAAAACAACATATAATCTGAATCAAAAAAACATTATTGAAATTGAAGCTTATGAAATTGAGTTATTAAAATTATTAGCAAAAGGCTTCATGATTAATGACATTGCGAAAGAATTCAAAGAAAAAGGCCTTGAACCTAATGGAAATAGCAGTATTGAAAAACGAATCAATAAACTCAAAAATTATTTTAAAGCGAATAATAACGTACACCTAATAGCACTCTCAAAAGATCTAGGATTAATCTAATTTATTTTCACAATGTAAGACATTGCATTTCATCGATTTCATTCAACAAAAAGACTTCTTTACGGAAAACCGTAAAGAAGTCTTTTTATTATAATTTAATTTTGAATTATGATTTAATAAAACACAGAAGAGATAAACTATGCACAACTTTAAAATAAAAAATAAAGCAATTTTAATTAGTTTTATCAGCTGTTGTTATTCCTGTATAAATTCTAATGAAAACATAAAAAGTCTAACTAAAGACAAACTAACCAATTCAATAGAAAAAAAAGCGCAATTAACTAAATATACTTATTCTCACTCTTTTAACCTAGATGATAAATTCACACATCAAATAAAGGGGAAAGATGAGGATGGAAATGATGTAAAAGGCATTATAAATCTTCAAGGAGAAATAGCTGAAGGTACAATAAAAAATGACGAAAATAAAGAAATAGAAATAGTAAGCGAGCATATTCAATCCAATAGAATCATAGCTACTGATATCAATGGATTTCGATACCAACTAAAACTAGATGAATAAAATTAAGTCTTTAATTTTTTCTTTCTTGCAGCCGGAAACAAAACATTGTTTAAAATCAATCTATAGCCTGGTGAATTGGGATGTAAATCTAAAACTGTTGGAGAATCACCCACTTTATGTTGATAATCTTCCGGATCATGACCTCCGTAAAAACTAAACATTCCTTTTCCTTTTTGACCGTGAATATACCTTGCTTCACCGTCAATTTCACAAGTACCCAAAACTAATATATTTGATTTCACTAGTTGCGAATCAAAAGCAGTAGTTTGCCCCATAAAACCTTTTATCAATTGAGTATGATTTTGACATAACATACTAGGAATTGGATCCCATTTAGCCGAAAATTCCATCAAAGTGAAATAATCTTTTTCCATTGAAACCCTCCTTTTTTCTGTCATATCGATATCTGAAAACTCATAGTATTCTGGTCTTCTTTCAAGAACAAAATTCTTAAATGCAAACGAATTATCGTAATTGAGTCGGGATTGATAGTTGGATTCGCTTGGATCTCCATCAAACATAGCTTCACAAATATCTACACCATCTGCTGCTAATGCAATATCAAAACTATCCGTTGCTGAACACATAGCAAACATAAAACCACCTCCAATGACAAAATCTCTGATTTTTTTAGCGACAGCTCCTTTTTCATGAGAAACTTTTGAAAAACCAAGTTTTCCCGCCAGATTTTCAGCTTCTTTTTTTTGTCCTATATACCAAGGTGCGTTACGATAAGAACCATAAAATTTCCCATATTGTCCCGTAAAATCTTCGTGATGTAAATGCAACCAATCATAAAGAACTAATTGATCACTTAAAACTTCTTCGTCATAAATTGCAGTAAAAGGAATTTCGGCATAGGTTAAAACCAAAGTAACAGCGTCATCCCAAGGCTGTTTGCCTTTTGGAGTATAAACAGCAATTTTAGGAGCCTTCTCTAAAATTACATTTTCCATATTTTGTGACGGACTTGCAATTTCATCTAAAATACCTTGTTGTTCTGAATCTGATAAAACTTCGAAACTAACGCCTCTAATTTGGCATTCTTTTCGAATTTCAGCAGCATCGGGTAATAAAAAAGAACCACCTCGGTAATTCAATAACCAGCTGGCTTTATATTTTTTATCCAAACACCAATAGGTAATTCCGTAAGCTTTCAGATGATTTTGCTGGGAATTTTCATCCATTGGCAACAAAATAAAAGAAGCCTTGGCTGTGAAGGAAAATAAAATAAAAATGAAAAGCGCTATATTTCTAAAAACCATTAGGAATGTTTTATTTCAAATATAGCGCTTTTTATATTAAAATGGCATATCATCATCGTCATCATCATTCAGATTACTTCCAAATGCTTCATGTGGTGATGGTAAATTTTTAGTTATAAAACTATTGTCATCATGATTATTCATTGACGATGGCAAATCATCATCAAATCCACTTCCGTAATCATCTAAGTTATCAAACTTCCCTAAATGTCCTAAGAATTTCAAACGTACGTTTTCAATACCACCATTACGGTGTTTTGCAATCATAATTTCGGCCTGACCTGCAGTTGGAGCTGCCTCATCATCATCCCATTCGTCAATTTTATAATATTCAGGACGATATAAGAACGATACGATATCCGCATCCTGCTCAATTGCTCCCGATTCACGAAGGTCGGAAAGCAACGGACGCTTACTGGAACCACGGGTTTCTACCGCACGCGATAACTGAGAAAGTGCAATCACCGGAACATTTAACTCTTTTGCCAAAGCTTTTAAGTTTCGGGAAATAGTAGAAATTTCTTGTTCACGGTTTCCCCCTCCTTTTTGATTTCCTCCAGCAGTCATTAGCTGAAGGTAGTCAATGATAATAATTTTAATTCCGTGTTGGGAAGCCAAACGTCTGGCTTTGGCTCTTAAGTCGAAAATAGAAAGCGAAGGTGTATCATCAATAAACAATGGTGCTTTTTCTAAATCTTTTACTTTGGTACTTAACATCGTCCACTCATGTGGTTCTAACTTACCTGTTCTTAATTTCTCAGAAGACAAACCAGTTTCAGATGAAATTAAACGGGTAATTAACTGTACAGACGCCATCTCCAGCGAAAATATAGCAACTCCATGTCCGTATTGAATAGCCATATTACGTGCCATTGATAATACGAAAGCTGTCTTTCCCATGGCAGGACGGGCAGCAATAATAATCAAGTCACTTGGTTGCCATCCTGAAGTTAATTTATCCAAATTAGTAAAACCAGTTTCTACACCACTTAATCCTTCTTTTTTACTAATCTCTTCAATTTTCTTTTTTGCCTGAAGTACTAAACTCTGAGCCGTTTCGGAACTACGTTTAATATTTCCTTGTGTAACCTCATAAAGTTTAGATTCGGCTTTATCTAACAAATCAAAAACATCTGTAGTTTCATCATAAGAGTCTTCAATTATTTCGTTAGAAATTCGAATCAAACTACGCTGAATAAATTTTTGAAGAATAATCCTCGAGTGAAATTCAATATGTGCCGAAGAGGATATTTTTTGCGTAAGCTGAATTAAGTAAAAATCACCTCCGGCTAAATCTAATTTTCCATTTTTTCTCAATTGAGCAGAAACGGTCAACAAATCGATTGGCTGCGTTTCAGTAAATAACTGAACAATCGCCTCAAATATATGTCGATGCGATTCTTTATAGAAGGCATCCGGCTGTAGAATATCAATAACATCATCTACACCCTTTTTATCAATCATCATAGCTCCCAGCACAGCCTCTTCTAAATCAACTGCTTGCGGCGGCAACTTCCCTTTTTCCAGGTTAATTATTGTAGCTTTATCGACCTTAACAGGTTTCACGTTTTTGAAATTTTCCATACCACGAAAGTAACACAAATTTTAAAAAAAACACATTATAGTTATCATTAGAATATGTTTACAACTATCGTTTTTTTGTTTATAACCATAAAAAAATCCGTCTCATTTCACAACGAGACGGACGCTATACTATTAAATAAAGTTGTTATTCTTTAAACTCCCCCATTTTAGTGTATTTATCCATTCTTTGAGCGATTAAATCAGCTGTTGACAATTTTTTCAACTCATTGTATCCTTTTAAAATATATTCTTCAACTGTTTTAAAAGTAGTTTCTCTATCATAATGTGCTCCTCCTAATGGCTCTGGAATTACATCATCAACTAACTCTTGTTTTTTCATATCAGAAGAAGTCAATTTCAAAGCTTCGGCTGCTTTCTCTTTATATTCCCAGCTTTTCCATAAAATAGAAGAACAAGATTCTGGAGAAATAACAGAATACCATGTGTTTTCTAACATATAAACACGGTCACCTACTCCAATTCCTAAAGCTCCACCTGAAGCCCCTTCTCCAACAATAATAGAGATAATTGGCACTTTAAGTATAACCATTTCATAGATGTTTCTGGCAATCGCTTCACCTTGTCCACGTTCCTCAGCTTCTAAACCTGGATAAGCCCCTGGAGTATCAATCAAAGTAACAACAGGAATTCCAAATTTTTCAGCCATTTTCATCAATCGTAAAGCTTTACGATATCCCTCAGGATTTGCCATCCCGAAATTTCTATATTGACGTGTTTTAGTATTGTATCCTTTTTGCTGACCAATAATCATAAATGACTGACCACCAATTTTTCCTAAACCACCTACCATGGCTTTATCATCTTTGAAACTTCTATCACCGTGTAGTTCTAAAAAAGTTTCGCCACAAAGTCCTCTAATATGGTCTAAAGTATAAGGACGACTTGGATGTCTTGAAAGCTGTACTCGCTGCCAAGCGGTAAGGTTTCCATAAATATTCTTTTTGGTCTCAACCAACTTTTCATTGATTTGATCACATGTAGCCGTTACATCAACCTCTGATTCCTGTCCAATAATTTGACATTTTTCTAATTGCTCTTCAAGTTCTTTTATTGGAAGCTCAAAATCTAAATATTCCATAGGATTTGTGCGTTATTATTTTATTTAGAAGTGCAAATATAAAACTTTAAATCATTTACACCTTCTTATTTTATTATTTTAGTATTGGAGGGCAAAGATATAATCTGTTCAATAATTCTTTTTAGAAAAAAGAAAAAAACATTGCCGTATTGATTATGAAATAGTTAAAAAAAACACTCTTAGCATTGTATTAATTTATTAACAACAATTAGCATGACATATGCTATCCTTTATTGTTATTTTTCTTATATTTTAACAGCCCGTTCAATATTACCACCGCAATTATTAATAGCGCTCCACCATAAAAAGAAGCACTCATCTTTTCTTTTTCCCCAATAATAAAGTACGCTAAAACAATTCCGTAAACAGGTTCTAAATTTGTAGTTAACATTACTGTATACGGACTTAATTGTTTCATTACATATACCGAAGCCGTAAATGCATAAGCCGTACAAACAGAAGACAAAACGAGTAATAAAAGCCAATTATTAACCGAAACCTGAAAGAAAACGGGCTTGAATTTATTTTCAAAAACAAAATAACAACTAATAAAAAGGACTCCGGCTAAAAACTCGTAAAAAGTAATTACTGCCGAATCGTGTTTTTGAATTAGTTTCCCATTTGATAAGGTAAATAAAACTCCTAAAATTATTGAAACAAAAGCAAACAGCATTCCTTTAAAATAAGACACCTCAACCTGCATAATAAATGACAATGCAGCAATAATTACTAAACCAAAAAAGACTTCGTACCAAAGTACTTTTCGACCATAAAATAAAGGTTCTAACAAAGATGCCAGAAAAGCTCCCAATGAAAAAATTGCCAAGGTTATCGAGACATTAGACACATGAATAGCATGAAAGAAAAAAATCCAATGCAATGCAATGAGCAATCCTACAAAAGTGAGTTGCAACAAGGAAGTCCAAGGAATTAAGAAAGATCGCTTGGAAAAGAAAATATAAAAGCCTAAAAACAAAGCTGCCATAAGCATTCTATACCATACAATTTCGTCTGCTGGAATACTAATTAAAGCTCCAAGTACAGCGGTAAATCCCCAAATAAAAACTATTAAATGAAGACTTAGATAACTTTTAAGTCTATCGTTTGGCATTGCGCAATAAATAAATAGCCAAAATTCCAAAAACGAAATTTGAAAACCAAACGGCTACAAAAGGTGAAAAAGTTGATTTTTCAGCCAAAACTCCAAATATTTTATCAAAGAAAACGAAACCAAAAGCAACAGCAATTCCGATACTAAGATTCATCCCCATTCCTCCTCTTCGTTTCATCGAAGAAACAGCAACAGCAATAATAGTTAAGATAAATGCCGAAACAGGCACACTGAATTTTTTATACAATACTACCAAATACACATTGATATTAGAAGATCCTCGTTTTTTTTCCTTATCAATAAAATCAATTAATTTATCTAAACGTAAAGTTTCAGCGATATATATTACTGGAGTTAAATCTTCTAGTTCAAATTTGAATTTTACATTCTTTTCCGGCAAGGCTTCGAGTTTATCCCCTTGTTTCCCTACTGTTCTTTTTGTATAATCAAAAAGAGTATAGGTACTATCTTTTTCATTATATCTAATCCTGCTGGCAGTGATTTTGGAAACCATTTTTTCCTTTTCAAATTTTTCCAAGGCAAAATTAAAAGCCATTTTAGACGCCGGATTAAAATTGCTTACATATAAAAACTCCTTATCATTAAGTTGCCTGTACACATCAGCATTATCGCCACGCATTCGCTCCTTCCCATCACGTCTTAAATACGTATATCTAAAATTATTAAAACCTTCACTTGAAACCGGAACAACATAAAACCCCATTAATAAAACAAAAATGGATATGATTGTTGCCCCAATAAAATAAGGTCTTAAAAAACGTGTAAATGAAATCCCAGAACCTAGAATAGCAATAATTTCGGTATTATTAGCCAATTTTGAAGTAAACCAAATAATCGATAAAAAGAGAAATATTGGAAATAAGGCATTGGCAAAATAAATTGTAAAATGATAGTAATAGATAACAATAGCCAGAAAAGGCACCTTATTTTCAATCATGAAATTGATTTTTTCCGAGACATCAATGATGATCCCAATTGGGATAAACATAAGCAACATCGTCGCAAAGGTGGCCAAATATCTTTTTAAGATGTATTTATCTAATATTGTTAACATTTTTTAAAGTTAGAGGTTAGAAGTTGGAAGTTAGAAGTTAGGGGGATATACTCACACCCCATAACTTATAACTCATAACTTTTTACAAACGCTGACTCATATTTTTCACCATCATTTCCTTCCAAGGTCTGAAATCACCGGCTAAGATATGCTTTCTGGCCTCACGAACCAACCACATATAAAAACCTAAATTATGAATCGTTGCGATTTGTTTTCCTAAATACTCATTGGCAGCAAAAAGATGACGCAAATACGCTTTCGAATATTCTGTATCTACAAATGTGATTCCCATTTCGTCAATTGGCGAAAAATCGGCTTCCCATTTTTTATTCTTGATATTAATGGTACCGTTAGCCGTAAACAACATTCCGTTTCGGGCATTACGGGTTGGCATCACACAGTCAAACATATCAATGCCTAAGGCAATATTTTCCAAAATATTAATCGGAGTCCCTACTCCCATTAAATAGCGAGGCTTGTCTTCCGGCAAAATTTCAGTAACTACTTCAGTCATCGCATACATTTCTTCCGCTGGTTCTCCAACAGAAAGTCCTCCAATGGCATTTCCTACCTGACCGGAATTAGCAATATATTCAGCCGACTGACGTCGCAAATCTTTATAAGTACTTCCCTGAACAATTGGAAAAAAAGCCTGATCATATCCATATTTTACAGGCACTTTATCCAAATGATTAATACAACGATCTAACCAACGGTGCGTCATGTGCATCGAACGCTTCGCATAATTATAATCACAAGGATAAGGTGTACATTCGTCAAAAGCCATAATAATATCCGCCCCGATAGTACGCTGAATTTCCATTACATTCTCCGGAGTAAAAGTATGGTACGATCCATCAATATGCGATTTAAACTTCACTCCTTCTTCCTTAATTTTTCTACTATTCGAAAGTGAATATACCTGATAACCTCCCGAATCAGTCAAAATATTACGATCCCAATTCATGAATTTATGCAAACCACCGGCTTGTTCTAAGATTTTAGTCTGCGGACGCAAATACAAATGATAGGTATTTCCAAGAATAATATCAGGATTAATTTCTTCTCTTAACTCTCTTTGATGCACCCCTTTTACCGAGGCAACGGTACCTACCGGCATAAAAATTGGCGTTTCAATTACACCGTGATCTGTAGTTATACTTCCTGCTCTTGCTTTAGAAAGTGGGTCTTTTTGTAATAAATCAAACTTCATACTAAGGTTTTTCTTCCGATTGTTCGGCTGGCAAAGATAGTTTAATTTAGAAAAAAGCTACGTCTTTTAACAGCAAAATAAGAGCGTTACCTTTTAAAAGTTTTAGCCACGAATTACACTAATAAACACAAATTACTAACCGTTTGTAATTACACAAATGCTTCACTAAACTTATTTTTAACCTGACAATTAATAATAACATGATATTTGACACGAATTCTATTTGTGCAATTCCATTTAAAATTTGATAATATCAAAAAATTAGTGAATTCGTGGCTGATTTTTGCACAACCATTAAGAAATTAAGAATCATTAAACCTAAATTTCCTTAACTTCTTAATGCTAAAGTTTAAGATTTAAAGTGGTTTTAATATTTGTAACTTTGTAATACTAATAATTTCATTTCAAAAAACAATGAAACTCAACATTCAGGATACTTTCAATCAAGAATTACCAGCCGACCCAATAACAGAAAACTACGTCAGACAGGTTGAAAATGCTTGTTTTTCATTTGTAACACCTACAAAAACTACCAATCCTCAAATACTTCACGTTTCGCCGGAAATGCTTGAAAACTTAGGATTATCCAAAGACGATTCGCAAACAGAAAAATTCAAAAATGTGTTTACCGGAAACGAAGTTTTACCTGACACCCAGCCTTATGCCATGTGTTATGGTGGACACCAATTTGGTAACTGGGCAGGACAATTAGGCGATGGACGTGCTATCAATTTAACCGAAATCATCCATAACAACCAGCGCTGGGCTATCCAACTCAAAGGAGCCGGAAAAACACCATATTCCAGAACTGCCGACGGATTAGCCGTTTTACGCTCTTCCATCCGAGAATATTTATGCAGCGAAGCGATGTTTCACTTAGGCGTTCCTACTACACGTGCTTTATCGCTTGCTTTGTCCGGAGATTCTGTTTTAAGAGATATGCTTTATAATGGGAATCCTGCTTATGAAAAAGGAGCCATCGTTAGCCGAATTGCACCCAGCTTTTTGCGTTTTGGAAACTATCAAATTCTGGCAGTCCGAAATGATGTTCCAACACTCAAAACCTTAGTTGACTATACTATAAAACATTTTTATGTCGAATTAGGAACACCTTCAAAAGAAACTTATTTACAGTTTTTCAAAAAAGTAGCCGAAAACAGTCTGGAAATGGTTATTCATTGGCAACGAGTGGGTTTTGTACACGGAGTAATGAATACCGATAACATGTCAATCCTGGGATTAACCATCGATTACGGTCCTTACGGCTGGCTCGAAGGCTATGATTACGGCTGGACACCTAATACGACCGACTCCCAACACAAACGCTATCGCTACGGAAACCAACCCAATATTGTCCTTTGGAATTTGTACCAACTCGCCAATGCGTTATATCCATTAATTGGAGAGACAGAAGGATTAGAAGCTATTCTATCCGATTTTGGTACTTCGTTCGAAAAAAAATACCTCAACATGATGCGTTCTAAAATTGGGCTTTTCACCGAAAATGAAAACGATCAAAAACTCATTCAGGAATTAGAAAACAATTTGCATCTAACCGAAACTGACATGACTATTTTCTATCGAAATTTAAGTCAGTTCGAAAAAGACAAACCAGAACAAGGTACCGTAAACATCCAGGAAGCTTTTTATAATTCAATAGAAGAATTCCCTAAAATAACCGAAGCTTGGAATAAATGGTTCGAAAGTTACAGCCAAAGATTGCTATTAGAAAAAGAAACGGATACTGAACGTGCTGAAAAAATGAATCTTGTCAATCCAAAATATGTGCTTCGAAATTATATGGCGCAATTAGCCATCGATGCAGCCGACAAAGGTGACTATAGCTTGATTGATCAACTTTTCAATCTATTGAAAAATCCGTATTCCGAACAGGAAAATATGAAAAAATGGTTCGCTAAACGTCCCGATTGGGCCAGAAATAAAGTAGGATGTTCGATGTTGTCTTGTAGTTCTTAGTTTTTAACCCACTTTTTTTAACACCAAAAATCACCCAAGTAAACATGCAACACACCTTATTAATAGTTCCCGGATTAGGCGATTCAACAACCGGACATTGGCAGGACAATTGGTTACAGTATTTTCCAAATACCAAAAAAGTAGTTCAGGACAACTGGAACCAACCGCAATTACAAGATTGGTTAAAAAATTTAGATACTACAATCAAAAGCATCGAAACACCTATCGTTATTGTAGCACATAGTCTGGCGGTTTCATTAGTAGCGCATTGGTCGCAACAAAATGATACCGAAAAAATTATTGGTGCTTTACTGGTCGCTCCCGCCGATGTGGAATCGGCTGAACATACTCCGGAAGAAATATGGAACTTTGCTCCTATTCCATTATCAAAATTAAACTATCCATCTATTGTAATTAGCAGTTCTAATGATCCCTACATTTCGGTTGAAAGAGCTGAATTTTTGTCTCAACAATGGGGAAGTCAGTTTTATAATGTAGGTCCAAAAGGTCATCTCAACTTTGCCTCTCAATTAGGACTTTGGGAAGAAGGACAAGAACTATTACAAACTTTAATACAATTAATTACCGAAAACAAAAATTAAACGAAAGCCTCAAATGAGGCTTTTTTGCTACTATAACGTTTTCTAACAAATAACCAGTAAAATCATTTTATAACAGTTGATGGTAAAATTGTTAAAAACATTATTTCTTTTCTAAAAAATATTCCTGAAAATAATCCTGAAAATAATCCTGAAAATAATTTCAAATAATTAAAACTATTAGAAAAATCAAAAGATGCCAATTCAGCGAGCAAATTCCATCAAATCACTAATAGCAATGACTACATAAGTATCAATTAAAAAAATTAGTGTAAAATTTACATTTATAACACCCCCTCTACTTTGTTTAAAATAGAATCAAAAGTGTACTTAATACAATAATCATTGGTTACCATTGCTGTCAAACAATTCCAAAAATCACTTGTCTTACGGCAAAATAAAAATTACATTTGCAACAGTTTAACTATTACTGTAAAAATGAAACCTAACACTCAACAATTAAACGATTTAATTATCCAAGTAAGAAGAGATATCCTTCGTATGGTTCACGCTGTTAATTCAGGTCACCCGGGAGGTTCTCTAGGCTGTACCGAATTTTTGGTAGCCTTGTATCAAAATATAATGGACCGCAAAGAAGGTTGGGACATGGACGGAATTGGTGAAGATTTATTCTTCTTATCAAACGGACACATCTCTCCTGTATTTTATAGCGTTTTAGCCCGTAGCGGTTATTTCCCTGTTTCTGAATTAGCGACTTTCCGTTTGTTAAATTCAAGATTACAAGGACACCCAACTACTCACGATAATTTACCAGGAGTACGTATTGCATCAGGATCCTTAGGTCAAGGGATGTCAGTTGCAATTGGAGCTGCTCAAGCTAAAAAATTAAACAACGACAATAAAATCGTTTATACACTTCACGGTGATGGTGAATTACAGGAAGGTCAAAACTGGGAAGCAATCATGTATGCATCTGCTAAAAAAGTGGATAATTTAATTGCTACTGTTGACCTTAATGGTAAACAAATCGACGGAACTACTGACGAAGTTTTATGTATGGGAAGTCTTCGTGCTAAATTTGAAGCTTTTGATTGGGAAGTTTTAGAAATAAAAGAAGGTAATAACATTGAAGCAATTTTAGCTGGAATGGCTGAAGCAAAAGCTAAAACTGGAAAAGGAAAACCGGTTTGTGTATTATTATATACTGAAATGGGTAATGGTGTTGATTATATGATGTACAGTCATGCTTGGCATGGTAAAGCACCTAATGATGCTCAACTTGAAAATGCTTTATCTCAAAATCCAGCAACTTTAGGAGATTACTAGAAAGCAGTATTAAGTATCCAGAAATTAGTATTCAATGTAATACTACCTAAAATCTAAAAAAAGAAAATGAAAAAATATATCAATACAGGAAGTAAAGATACCCGTTCAGGTTTTGGAGTGGGTATGACTGAATTAGGTCAAAAAAATGAAAATGTAGTGGCACTTTGTGCGGATTTGATTGGATCATTAAAGTTTGATGATTTCAAGAAAAATCACCCGGAGCGTTTTTTCCAAATCGGAATTGCTGAGGCAAACATGATTGGAATTGCTGCAGGTTTAACTATTGGTGGAAAAATTCCTTTCACAGGAACTTTTGCTAACTTCTCTACAGGTAGAGTTTATGACCAAATTCGTCAATCTGTTGCTTACTCTGATAAGAACGTAAAAATCTGTGCTTCTCACGCTGGATTAACTTTAGGAGAAGACGGAGCTACTCACCAAATCCTTGAAGATATCGGTTTGATGAAAATGTTACCAGGAATGACAGTTATCAATACTTGTGACCACAACCAAACTAAAGCGGCTACTATCGCACTTGCTGATCACCATGGTCCTGCTTACTTACGTTTTGGACGTCCGGTAGTTCCTAACTTTACTCCTGCTGACGAGCCTTTCGTAATTGGAAAAGCTATCATGTTAAACGAAGGAACTGATGTAACAATCGTTGCTACAGGTCACTTAGTTTGGGAAGCTTTAATTGCTGCAGAAAAATTAGAAGAAAAAGGGATTTCTGCTGAAGTAATCAACATCCATACAATTAAACCATTAGATGAAGAAGCTATTTTGAAATCGGTAGCTAAAACAGGATGTATTGTAACTGCTGAAGAACACAACTATTTAGGAGGACTTGGAGAAAGTGTTGCAGGTGTATTAGCTTTAAACAACCCAACTCCACAGGAATTTGTTGCCGTTAAAGATAGTTTTGGTGAATCAGGAACTCCTGAGCAATTGATGGAAAAATACAAATTAAACAATCAGGCGATTGTTGAAGCTGTAGAAAGAGTGATTGCAAGAAAAAAATAATTCTGAATCAACAATAAATTAAAAATCCCATCTGGTTTTCAACGAGATGGGATTTTTTATTGATGCTAAAACCATAAAAAATACTAGCACAACCTGTATTTCTTATATGACTTATATGGTAAAAAAATAATTATTTTGCATAAAGCAACGATTGTATCACTTCAAAAGAAATACTTTCATCTTCGTTTACAAAGTATTTCAACAATACTTCACCCCACATATTCCCATCGCTAAAATCGGCAATAATCCATCGGTGGTTCAAAACTTTCACTTTATTAATTACAAACTTATTTGCTCCAATCTGATCCTGACCCGTATAAGGATTTCCTTTTGGATTAGCATTTAAATCTACCAATTTTTCCTTGATAACAGGAATCAGTTTTTCATACGGAATGGTTTTATTGGCTACAGCCGTATCAAAATAGTTTTGCGCATTTTCATTTTTTTCTAACGAAAAATAATTCGCATCATTCAATTTATTCGTTAATGAATTCAAACTATCTTTTAATTTCTTGGTTGTTCTTTGATACCTACCTTGTTCAAATTTTACTTCATTACTCAAAAACGAATAGGTAAAAACATTAACTAATATCAATAAAATAAAGGCATAAAGCAAAAAAGATCTTTTCATTGTTAAATTATTACAGGGTGATTTCTAAATTATCGTAGGCTAGGAAAACATTCTCAGGCAGTTTTTGTTGCACTTCCTCATGAAATCCCATAATGTGACTAATATGAGTTAAATAAGCTTTTTCAGGTTTAACCAACGCAATAAAAGCTAAAGCTTCTTCTAAATTAAAATGAGAAAAATGCGGTTCTTCACGCAGGGCATTCACCACCAAAACTTTTAAATTCTTTAATTTATCAATTTCAGAAGATGCAATGGTTTTGACATCGGTCAAATAAGCAAAATCATCAATGCGATACCCAAAAACCTGTAAATCGCCATGCATCACATTTATTGGAATCGCAGTTTTATCGCCTATTGAAAAAGATTCATCATTAACCACTTCAATCGTTTTTACAGATGGTGCACCCGGATATTTATTGACGGTTTCAAAAACATAATCAAAACGGCTTTTCATATTGTCTATAACACGCTTATGGGCATAAATAGGCATTTCCCCCTGACGGAAATTAAAAGGGCGGATATCGTCTAATCCGGCGGTATGATCGGCATGTTCATGAGTAAAAATGATTCCGTCTACCTTATGACAATTAGAAGTTAGCATTTGTTGTCTAAAATCAGGTCCGCAATCAATAACAAAGGAATATTCTCCCCATCGGATCAAAACTGAAACCCGAAGTCTTTTATCCTTACTGTCCGAACTTTTGCAAACGGGATGGTCACTTCCTATGACCGGAATCCCCTGAGAAGTACCTGTACCTAAAAAATATACCTTCAAATCATAATTTTTTCACAAAAATAGGATTATTTCTGTTTTATAAGGCTAGCTATTTAATTAACTTTGTAACATCAGGCAAAAACATAAATTTAAACTAAAAAAATGAGTACCGAAATAAAACTAAAAGGAGACAGAGCCATAGCTCAAATCCCTTCGATAAAAGATAAGGCACTACGAATCAATTTAAATGAAAATATTTATGGAACATTTGCCGAAATTGGCGCAGGACAGGAAACAGTAAGGCATTTTTTCAGAGCTGGTGGTTCATCAGGAACGATTGCAAAAGCCATGTCGGCTTACGATAAAGATTTCAGTGATGCTGTTTACGGAAGTGAAAAAGATGGTAGGTACGTTACTGAAAACCGACTGAAGAAAATGTTGTCGCATGAGGTAAGTCTTATCGAAAAACGACTGAGTCGCGACAAACACCCTAACAAAATGTTCTTTAGCTACGCCAATACGGTAGCCACAATCGACTTTGCTAAACAATTTAAAGGCCACGGTTGGGTAGGAATCAGTTATCAAATTGATCCTAACGAAGATTATAACGAAATTATTCTTCATATTCGTTTTAAAGAAACCGATGCCAAACTTCAACAGGAAACACTGGGAATTCTGGGTGTAAATTTAATTTACGGAGCTTTTTACAAATACGACGATCCTAAAAAATTACTTCGCTATTTATACGACCACTTGGATAAAGACCAATTGGAAATTGATACTATTAACTTTTCAGGACCTCGTTTTGCTCATGTAGACAATCGTTTGATCAGTTTGCAACTCGTTAAAAACGGAATGACTGATGCCGTAATGTTTAATCCTAAGGCAAAAAACATTCTTCCTGCAGCCGTTTTATACAAAAAAAACATTCTGGCTTTAAGAGGTAGTTTCCGTCCGGTTACTAAGGTAAATATGGACATGTATGAGAAATCCTTGAAAATGTTTCTCGAAGAAAATAAGGTTGACAAAGAAAATACCCTAGTTATTTTTGAAATCACCTTGTCTAACTTACGTTCAGACGGAGAAATTGACGAAAAAGACTTCATGGATCGCGCCGAATTACTGTGTTCACTGGGACAAACCGTAATGATTTCTAATTTCCAGGAATATTACAAAGTAGTCGAATATTTTGCTAACTATACTAAAGCCCGTATGGGACTGGCAATGGGAGTTAACAACTTAGTCGATATTTTTGACGAGAAATACTACCGCCATTTAAGTGGTGGAATTTTGGAAGCCTTTGGAAAACTATTCTTCCGCGACATGAAAGTACTATTGTACCCAATGCTGGACGAAAATGGAGAAATCACTACTTCCGAAAATCTGAAAGTACATCCAAGAATGAAAGAATTGTACAAATTCTTCAAGTTCAACGGAAAAGTAATTGATGTAGAAGATTACAATCCTGAAAATCTAAAAGTATTTTCACGTGAAGTATTAAAAATGATCAATCAAGGGAAACCGGGTTGGGAACCAATGTTACCTGCCGGAGTTGCCGAAATCATCAAAGAAAAACAACTTTTTGGTTACGACCCAAACAAAGTTTTCACAGAATAAAACTATTTCCATTTTTATATAAAAACGCTGCAAGTGATTGTGGCGTTTTTTTTGTTATTTACGATGATGCTTTTGAAATATTAATCTTATTTTTGGAAATATCAATATTACAATAAAACAATTATACTTCATCTAAAAAAACAACAATAAGAATATAGAGATACCAAAATTTGACGAAACATTTGTACCAATACTAGAGGTATTAAAAAGTGGTAAAATATTCAAAACAAGAGAGTTAATTGAAGAAGTAAAAATCGTTTTTATAGTCAATTAAGTGACGAACAATTAAAAAAAGAAACAAAATCAGGCGATTTACTAATTGATAATCGAATAGCTTGGGGAAAATCATACCTTAAAAAAGGTGGTTATGTCATATTTCCCGAACGAGGACATGTACAAATAACGGAAAAAGGTAAACTTCATAAATCTAATTTATCAGTTAGAGACTTAGAAAATGACAATTCTTTATTTGACTTTTACAAACAAGAAAAAAAACCTTTGTATACCGACAATCAAAGCGAAACGGAAATTGCTACACCTCAAGACCTCATTGATGAAGGTTTTAATAGAATTGAAGCAGATGTAAAAAATGAACTTCTACAAAAACTAAAAAACATAGACCCTTATTTCTTTGAAAAAGTAGTACTTAAGCTTCTTAAAAAAATGGGGTATGGTGAATTTATTGAAACTTCAAAATCGAATGATGGTGGCATTGATGGGATTATTAATGAGGATAAATTAGGATTAGATAAAATTTACATTCAGGCCAAAAGATTTAACGAAGGAAAAGTTAGGGAAAAAGATATAAGGAATTTTATAGGTGCTATGAGTGGAGACACAAACAAAGGTGTTTTTGTAACAACATCTCAATTTGATAATAAAGCTATTGAGAAAGCTCGTTCTGCTCATCATAAAATCATTTGTATTGACGGTGAAAAATTAGTCACACTTATGTATGAATTCAATGTAGGAATACAGGTTAAAACAACTTATGAAATAAAACAAATTGACGAAGATTTTTTTGATGAACAATAGACCAGATTGCGCAGTTCCGAAACTTCGGGATGTAATCCGTGCCCGCAACAATAATAAAAAAGCTTTTTTTTTATAGAAATTCACTATGAGATTCCTCATTCTTCGGAATGACAAAATTGAACGTATTTTTTCTCTGTCAATAAAAAATCCTTTTGTTTAATCTTATAAAAACTAAAAACGCCACAAATTTCTCTGTGGCGTTTTTAGTTTATTTCAAAATCTGAGCGGCGTGTTCTTTGGTTTTGACATTTTCAATGACTTCATCGATGATTCCATTTTCGTCAATGACAAAGGTGGTGCGGTGAATGCCGTCGTATTCGCGTCCCATGAATTTCTTAGGTCCCCAAACACCAAAGGCATTAATCACTTCTTTCTCCTCATCGGCTAACAAAGGAAAAGGAAATTCGTATTTATCCTTGAATTTAGCTTGCGCTTTTACTGAATCGGCACTAACACCCAAAAGGGCATAATTATTAGCTTGAAAACGCTCAAAATTATCTCTTAAATCACAGGCTTCAGCAGTACAACCCGGCGTATTGGCCTTTGGATAAAAGAAAACGACTAATTTTTTGCCTTTATAATCTTCTAATTGATGTGGCTTTCCGTCTTGGTCTACTCCAAAAAAATTGGGAGCTTGATCGCCTTTTTTTAATGTTGTCATAATTATTTTGTTTAAACGCTAAGTTCACTAAGCTTTCAGAAAGTTCACTAAGACTTGTTTTTTGAATTGGTATTTTTTATGTTATTTTTACAAGATATAAATTTACAATAATGACCAAACAAGAACGGGTAACATTTGTTATAAATACGTTAAAAGAGCTATATCCCTCGATTCCAATTCCTTTAGACCATAAAGATCCTTATACTTTATTAATTGCGGTATTACTTTCGGCGCAATGTACGGATGTGCGTGTGAACCAAATTACACCCCTACTTTTTGCAAAAGCGGATAATCCTTATGACATGATTAAAATGTCGGTTGAAGAAATCAAGGAAATCATCCGCCCTTGTGGTTTATCACCTATGAAGTCAAAAGGAATTTATGGTTTGTCACAAATTCTTATTGAGAAACATAACGGAGAAGTTCCACAAAATTTTGAAGACCTGGAAGCACTACCTGCTGTAGGTCATAAAACAGCCAGTGTGGTCATGTCCCAGGCTTTTGGCGTTCCTGCTTTTCCAGTAGACACACACATTCACAGACTCATGTACCGCTGGAATTTATCTAACGGAAAAAATGTAATTCAAACCGAAAAAGATGCTAAACGTTTATTCCCGGAAGAATGCTGGAACGATTTACATTTACAAATGATTTGGTACGGCAGAGAATATTCGCCAGCCAGAGGCATGGATTTAGAAAAGGATATCATTACGCGAACCATTGGCCGAAAAACGAATCTAGACGGTTATAAAAAATAAACATGACTGTACCGCTATTTGTACTAATCTCTTTTTAGCCACGAATTCACTAATTCTGTATGAATTAAATGTTCTGAAATTTCACAGATTCAAATTGAATTTGTCAATATTAGTGTAATCTAAGAATAATTTATAAAGAACAATTTGTGAATTCGTGGCTGAAAATGGAGCTTGAACTGTAAAGCGGATAGTTATAAAAAGTAAATCTCACCAATTTTAACAACTAGTGAGATTTACCAAACAGCCAAAATGGCTTAATTAGTTTGCTATAATTTCAAAACTTTTATCCGCTACTTTGATAATATGCAACGATTTTGAATAATTCAGCAGGAAAGAAACAACTTCTTTACTAGGTTTCATTTGAGTTTTAATTGCATTTTTCTTAGAGTAAATTTTTGCCATGCTGTACTTTTAAATGATTGATTAAAAATACAACGCAACAACACTCTTTATATTGTTTAATTGGTCAAAATAATTTGATGCTTATCAATTACTTTTCTCAAATTCATCAATGCATATCGCATTCTTCCTAATGAAGTATTAATACTCACTCCGGTTACTTCCGAAATTTCTTTAAAGCTCATATCTTTATACATGCGCATTACAAGCACTTCTTTTTGATCCTGAGGAAGTTCTTCAATTAATTTTTGCAAATCCATTTCAACCTGATCGGCTATCAATTGATTTTCGATGGTCAAAGAATCGTCGGTCATAACCGAAAAAACCGAAAACTCTTCTGTTTCACGGTAAAAAGGCATTTTCTTATTCTTTCTAAAATAATCAATAACTAAATTATGTGCGATACGCATCACCCAAGGAAGAAACTTCCCTTCTTCATTATACGATTGTGATTTTAAGGTTTTAATTACTTTTATAAAGGTATCCTGAAAAATATCATCAGAAACATCTCTGTCGGATACTTTTGAATATATAAAACCATAAATTTTGGATTCGTGTCTTTTGATTAAAGTAGCTAAGGCGTCTTCGCTACCTGCCACATAATCCTGTACCAATAAGGCGTCTGGAATTTGAATATTAGCTATCATAGTAATACTTTTTAGTATGAGTTTAATTGGGGTATTATTGTTCTAAAAAGTAGTTTTTTACTATAGGCGCTTCTATTTTTTTAATGATTTCAATTCAAATTTAACAAATTATTATTTTGCTCAGCAAATAAATTTCACAAAAATTAAACCAAAAAAAAAGTTTTACAATATTTTATACAATATTATTATTCTTTTACAATATTTCAACATAAATTTTTAAATACCAAAGCTTTACTACTTACATCCACCCATTTCTTTACTGATAAACTCTAATGTAATCTATTTTGAATTCCTGCGGAAAAATAGCATCATCTACTTCCGGACCTCCAAAATTACCACCAATCGCCATATTAATTAAAAAATAAAAAGCTTGGTCAAATGGCCATGTTGCTTCTGTTTTTATTTCCGGATTAAAACTATAAACCAATTGATTGTCCACATAAAAATCAATTTTATCTTTATTCCAATCAATAGCATACAAATGAAAACCTTGTTCAATGGCTTCAATTCTAGTTTTCTTAGTATTAATCGTATTACCATGACTGTCTTGTGTATGCAAAGAGGTGAAAACCGTTTTGGGTTCTTTACCCACATACTCCAGAATATCAATTTCTCCACACTTAGGCCAACTTACCGTATCAATATTTGCTCCCAACATCCAAAAAGCCGGCCAAATTCCGGAACCAACAGGTAATTTAGCTCTAGCTTCAAAATAACCATACTGAAATTCCTTTTTAGCCTTAGTTGTAATTCTGGAGGAGGTATATTTTTCACCTTCCTTTTTAGATGTTATTACTAAATAGCCGTCTTTTAGCTGTTGGTTTTCTTTTGTGTAAAGTTGGCGTTCGTTATTACCCCAACCGCAGTTGGGGCAACCATCACCTAATTCAATATTCCAATTATTCAAATCCAATTCTTTAGACTCAAACTGTTCTTCCCAAACTAATTTTTTCCCATTTGGCTGAGCCAAAACAAACGTACTAACGAAGAGTAGTATTAAAAATTTATTCATTTTTTCTTATTTTAAATATTGGAAATCACGCTCCAAAGTTTGCACTGAATTTCCACCCACAAAAACTTTAAAATCTCCCGGCTCTGCTTCCCATTTGGAATTAGCTGTAAAAAATTCGATTGTTTTTTTATTAATGGTAAAAATAACTTTTTGAGATGCACCGGCTTGTAATTCTATCATTTCAAATCCTTTCAATTCCTTTACCGGACGGGTTACAGAAGCAATCAAATCCCGAATATAAAGCTGAACAACCTCTTTCCCTTTATATTTACCTGTATTTTTCACGTTAACACTCACCTCAATTTGACCATCTCCGGAAAAAGATTTTTGACTTAAACTTAAATCAGAATATTCAAATTGAGTGTAACTCAAACCATATCCAAAAGGATACAAAGGCGTATTTTTTTCATCAATATAATGGGACCAAAAAACACTTTCCGGTTCATTCATAACAGGGCGGCCTGTGTTTTTGTAATTGTAATAAATAGGTAGCTGCCCCACATTTCTTGGAAAAGTCATCGGCAATTTTCCACTCGGATTGTAATCGCCATACAAAACCTGAGCGATGGCGTTTCCGCTTTGTGTTCCCAGATGCCAGGCTTCCACAATAGCCGGAATATGAGCATCAGCCCAAGGAATAGCCAGTGGTCGTCCATTATTCAACACCAAAACTATATTCGGATTCACTTTATATACTTCTTCTAATAATTCCTGTTGTACTCCCGGCAATCCAATATCAGTTCTGCTTCTTCCCTCACCTGATTGCAAACCATGTTCGCCTAAGGACATAATGACTACATCAGCGTTTTTAGCGGCAGCTATGGCTTCGGCAAATCCGCTTTTGTCGGTAGTATTGATTTTCGTTTCCCAGATAAATTGGGTTCTGCCCACAGTTACATCAGCACCTTTTGCGTAAGTCAATTGATTGCCTTCGTACTTTTGCAGTCCTTCTAACAAAGAAACTGCCGAATTATCATCAGCTGCAATACGCCAGCTTCCTAGCGGACTTGTTTTATCGTTTGCCAAAACGCCAATCACCACAATCTTTTGTCCTGATTTTTTAAGCGGCAATAATTCTTTTTCATTTTTCAAAAGAACAATTGATTTTTTAGCCATTTCCAGAACTCCTTCCTGAAAAGCGGCTTTGCCTAATGTTTCTTTCTCGTAGTTTTCATCACAATACAAATACGGATTGTCGAATAAACCCAACTCAAATTTGACTCTCAATATGCGTCGCGCTGCATCATCTATCAGCGTTTCCTTGACTTTACCTTCCTTTACTAAAGTTTCTAAATGATCCACATAAGCACTGGATTCCATATCCATATCCGATCCTGCATTAATCGCAATTTCGGCAGCCTGCTTGCTGTCTTTAGCAAAACCATGAGGAATCATTTCGTTAATCGAACCCCAGTCAGACACTACAAAACCTTCAAAACCCCAATCGGATTTCAGGATTTTTCTTTGCAAATAGGCATTTCCTGTAGCCGGAATTCCATTCAGTTCATTGAAAGAATTCATAAAAGTACGCACGCCGGCATCAGCAGCTGCTTTAAACGGAGGAAAAACGATATTTTGCAAAGTTGATTCGCCAATATCTACCGTATTATAATCTCTTCCTGATTCGGCAAAAGCATAAGCTGCAAAATGTTTGGCACAAGCCAAAATAGTATTTCTGGCTTTTAAATCGTCCCCTTGAAAACCTTGCACACGGGCAATTGCAATTTGACTTCCCAGATAAGGATCTTCTCCGGCACCTTCCATTACGCGTCCCCAGCGGGCATCACGGGAAACATCTACCATAGGGGCAAATGTCCAGTTGAGTCCAACAGAAGCCGCTTCTTCCGCAGCAATGGCAGCTGATTTTTTTATTTCTTTTAAATCCCAACTGGCGGCTTCAGCTAACGGTATAGGACTTATGGTTTTATAACCATGAATAACATCAAATCCAAAGATTAACGGAATGCCTAATCGGGTTTCTTCTACTGCAATTTTCTGTAAAGCTCTGACGTCTTTTACTCCTTTCACGTTTAGCATCGAACCCACCAAACCATTTTTTAAATCGGCATATTTCTTAGCTGCCTGACCTTCTTTGGGCGTAGGCCCAGTAATTTCCCAAAAACCATTGTATTGATTGAGTTGTCCAATTTTCTCTTTTAAAGTCATCAATTTCAAGACAGAATCCACCCTGAAATCCAATTGATTCTTTGAAACAAAACCTCCTTTTGGCTGAATTATTTTGGAACTACAACTCAATACGGCAATGGTAATGAAAACAAATGACATTGTTTTTATTACGCTCATTTTCTGTTTTTTTTGAATTAAAAGGCCGAATGAAACCGACCTTTTAATTGTTTTTTAATTTCATTATTGGTACACTCTTACATAATCCACTTCCATAGACGACTGAGTAAATGCGGAATCAATGGTTCCTCCGAAAGTGCCTCCCATAGCCACATTTAAAATCATAAAAAAGTCTTTATTGAAAGGCAAACTACCGTCATTATTGACTGTATGAAAAAGAACATCATCCACATATATTTTTACCGATGCCGGACTCCAAATTGTTTTGTACACATGAAATTCTGAAGAAGCATTAGTAATTGTTGTGGTATTAGTATTCGCATTACCACCAGAACGTCCCGGATAATGTAAAGTTCCGTGAATCACGTTAGGCTGATTCCCTTTATGTTCCATAATGTCGATTTCGCCACAGCCTGGCCAGGTATTCGTAGCATAATCAGCTCCCAACATCCAGATAGCCGGCCAGGTTCCGCCACCAACAGGTAATTTAGCTCTCACCTCAACTTTTCCATAAGTAAAATCAAATTTACCTTCCGTTTTTAAACGAGCAGAAGTGTACGTCGAACCAACTTTTTTAGCTGTAATTTTTAAATTTCCACCGGCAACAATTACATTGTCGGAAGCATTGGTATAGCTTTGTGCTTCGTTATTACCCCAGCCATCAGTACCGGTTCCTAAATCGTAAGTCCATTTAGTGGCATCAGGAGCACCATCAGTATTGAATTCGTCTGACCAAACTAAATTAGTATAATCTGCAACTGCTTGTGTGGGTTTTGTGGTCACAAAAGTGTGGTACCAGGCTATTGCAGGATTTCCACCCATAATGGCTCTCACCACCATTCTATTTGCAGTAATTGACAAAATTTCATACGTACTTTGTCCAATATAATAGCCCATGAAACCTCCATCGGAAATAGTCATTTGAGTACCTCTGGTTTGAGTAGCCGCATTTGGGTTATTTAATATTACCGACTCAGACGGACTTAACGAAACTGTTTTTGTTCCAGTAACAGCATAATCCAAACATAAATCTTCACTTCCTGAACCACCGGCAACATTTAAGAAAGCCGCATTAAAGAATGTTCTGCCTTCGTTATCCAAACTAAATTTCAACTGATCACCATCCAAAGAAAAAGTCAGTACATTATCATACAAACAACTACTATTAGCCGACCCTGCTTTTTCAAATGCTGCTGCCTGATACCAAAATCCATAATAATTTTGAGTAGCATCGGTGCTATTTGGCCCTACTCCTAAATGTCCCACTTCAGAAGCTGAGAAATACCATTTTTTAGAATTTCCACCTGTTAATAAAGCTACCGCTTCATCGTCACTGAAAGTACTTAACACCTCTACATCTACTGTTGTATTGGTTGCCACACCACCTTTGCCGGATGCAATTACAGTAACCGTGTAAGTATTGATTCCGGTTTTAGTAAAACGTTTTTCATAAATACCGTTTGGTGCATTTTGCGAAGTTCCATCATTAAAAACAAACTTATACGAAATAGCATCATCTGCTTTCACCGTAAATTTTACTTTTCCGGTTCCATCACCATAAGGTGTAGCTGTTGTTTTTCCAATAATCTCAAATTGTA
The DNA here is from genome assembly GCF_038289905.1 of Flavobacterium flavipallidum. NCBI lineage: Bacteria > Pseudomonadati > Bacteroidota > Flavobacteriia > Flavobacteriales > Flavobacteriaceae > Flavobacterium > Flavobacterium flavipallidum. Next base: position 31,043 of record NZ_JBBYHU010000007.1, read on the forward strand.
CCTCCAGATTTGTTGGATTTTCCAAAGTACCAAAAGCATAATCGTCTTTGGAGCAATTGACCATCAGTAGCAACGTAAAAATGGCAATTGTATTTATTAATATATTTTTCATCTTTTGCATTTTTAGTTAGATTGTTTGATATCATCAAAATAATATGTAGTACCCGTTCCATTTACACCAAAATCAGGAAATAAAATAACCCTGTCATAAGCATTAGCGGTATTGAATGCTGCCGCAGTAGTCAAATCAAAAGTGAGTACCTGCCATGAATTAGCCACGGTTGTTGTGGCTTCTACTTCCACAAAAACCGTTGGATTGCCATTTCCGTCTTTTGTAGAGGTTGACACTTCCATTTTGAATAAAATTTTAGCTCCAACTTTTGGCGACCAAACATTCACTTTTACCTTAGTTCCTTTAGAAAAATCAACCTTAGTATCCAAATTTAAACTGGCTCCGGCCCAAACTTGTGCACCTGAAGGTTTCTCAATTTTCACTACTTTATTCGATAGATTATTACCTGATTTATCAGGATTAACAATAACCGATGCCGGAATTGCTCCAAAATCAACTGCTCCAAAACCTGCCCATGGATACGTAATTGTTGCAGATTCAAAATCCAGAGGCATTTCAATTAATGCAGAAGGAGTTTTGTAGAAATAAATATTATCAATAAAAACACTTCCTCCTGCCCATGGCGTACCTACAAATTTTAACTGGAAAATATCCGCTACCATTAATCCCTGATTGGTAAATGCTGAGATTGGAATATCAATGCTCGTCCATTGGTTGGCTGTTAAATCCCTTACAACGGGTTTCTCACCATTGGTTTTACTGATTAATGACGTTTCTATCTTTTGTAAATCAGCAGTCCAAACATCCATATGAATGAATTCCATTCCGGAAACATCAATGGTTGTACCGTCAGCCAATGCAATTCCCTGATAACTCAATTTAATATAATTGAGCATTTTATCGCCGTTCAAGTCAAACTCCGTCCAGCTGCTTCCCTGACCTGCTTGTCCCCAATCTGGGAAATAATTTGTTCCTGCAACATTGGTATATTTTGAACCATAAATAGAAATTACATCAGCCGCTTGTCTGTTAGGCGGAGTTGGAGCCGAAGTAAAAGGTTTATTAACAACGGTTACCGTAAACTCTTGTGTGAATTCAGTAGTTTGAATCGCTGCACTTTTAGAAACCACTCTGATGGTATAAACTCCCGGATTTTGATAGGTATAAGAAACTGCATCACCGTTATTTGCTGATACTGGATCCGGTTTTCCTGCTTCGCCAAAATAAACATCATAAAATAGTGCATAATCAGCTGTTGCGGTAACATTTACTTTTTTAGAAACCTGCAAATCATTTTCAATACTAACAACTAAATTTTGTGGTGCTTTAAAAGAAACTACGACTTGCTGAGTCACTTCCGTTTTTTTCCCGTTTAAAGTAGTTCCCACAATTTTAGCATTATAAACTCCTTCTCTATAAACATGATCTACCGTTTCGCCGGGATTTACATAAGCCGGAGCTGTGGTTCCATCGCCAAAATATATTTCGTATAAAGTTACTCCTTCACCTTTAGGCAAAAAAGTCACTTTTCCTGTATTATCCTGCGTTACAGTAGTTAATACAGTAATATTAGTTGGAGCACCAAGAGCATCCAAATCCACCAGATCATTCTCCGTTGAACAGCTAAAAAGTATAGCTGCCACAATAAGACTTGTTATATATATTATCTTTTTCATTGTACTAATTATTATAGTTAGGATTTTGTTGCCAGTTTCCTGCGGCAAATTGAATCTCTTCAATTGGAATAGGAAATAATTCGTTTTTATTAGCCGTAAATCCCGGAATTTCCTGAGCTGCTTTTCCTGTTCGAACCAAATCAAAGAAACGATGTCCCTCTCCTACTAATTCCACTCTTCTTTCTGCCCAGATAAAATCAGTCAATGCTGCTCCCGATGCTGTTATATCATGGTTGTTATCACCAAAGGCACGACGTCGTACTTCATTGAGATATCCTCTGGCTTTAGCATCATTAGTTCCTTCTGTTCTTCTGTTAAAAGCTTCTGCCGCCATTAATAATACATCAGCATAACGAATAGCTCTGTAATTATTAGGATTTGTTAAATTCAAATCTCCTGCTGCCGAAGTACTTCTCTTTCTTGGAATGTATTTTCTATTAAAATAACCCGTATGCTCGTATCCTTCACCATAAGTTGCCCCTGTTTTTAAAGCCCAATCTTCGATGTCCAAAATGGCAACATCTTTACGCTTATCTCCTACTTCAAAAGCATTTACAATTTTAGCAGTAGGGACATTGAAACTAAATCCTGAAGTAAATAGAGTTCCTGTATAATTTCTAGGACCATTAAAACCTACCGCAACGTTTCCTTCACTACATTGCAAACAACCAAATCCGGCACCTTCAACATCTGTATATTGAATTTCAAAAACAGATTCAGGACCATTCTCTCCTTCGGCTTCAAAAATAGAATTATAGTCAGCTACCAATGAATACTTATTCATTCCGATAAGGGTTTCTAAAGTTGTGGCTGCATCTGAAAATTTATTTTGATACAAATAAGCTTTTCCTAACAAAGCCAAAGCGGCTCCCTTGGTTGCTCTTCCTGTCTGAGAAGCGGTAGCATTTAAATTTGCAGCAGCATAAATCAAATCGGCTTCAATGCTGGCATACACCTCTGTAACCGGGGAACGGGGAATCACTTTTTCATCACCAATTTTGAAACGCGCATCGCCTTTCAAGGGAATTGCTCCAAACCATTTTACCAATTCAAAGTGATAATAAGCTCTTAAGAAACGGGCTTCGGCAATAATTTGTGATTTGCCTTCAAAATCGGTTTTGTTTTGAAATTCTAAAATATAATTCGCTCTGCTTACTCCGGCAAACATCCAATTCCAAACATCTCTCAAATTGCTGTTTACAGGGGTATGAATCATATCATCGATTTGCTGAAAACCAATAACATCTGTTTGACTTTCTCCACCGGCAAGGGTATTATCAGAGGCAATTTCACCTAAAATCACATTAACATAAGAAGATTGCAAAGGGTCATAAGCTGCAATTAGAGCGTTTTCATAATCGGTTTTTGAATTGAAATAATTTTCAGAATCGATGGAATAAACTGGATCTCTATTGACAAATTCATCGCTACATGAAACAGTAAGTCCTAAAAGTAACGTTACTGCTGCTACTAGTATATAAGTTTGATTTTTCATCTTAATCAGAATTAAAAATTAATATTAAGTCCTAATAAATAGGTCCTTGGAATTGGGTAAAAACCGTAATCGATACCTCCTCCAATTGGAGCTCCATTAGAAGCTCCGGGATCAAAACCTTTATATTTCGTAAAAGTGTATAGATTATTGACTCCCGCATACATTCGTAACTTGGTTACAAATACTTTCTCGGTAATTTTAGGATTTAAAGTATATCCTAATTGAATGTTTTGAATTCTCAAATAAGAAGCGTCCTCAACAAAATAATCCGAAAACACATTGTTTGCAGTAGCACCTGTAGTTACTCTTGGAACACTATTACTTGTTCCCTCTCCTGTCCAACGGTCCAAAACATAATTTAAACGATTGGCATCTGATAAGGTTCTCTCGTAATTTCGTACCATGTCATTGCCTACTGATGCAAAGGTGTACAGTGCAAAATCAAGATTTTTATAATTTAGTTGCACATTGAATCCCATGGTTGCATTAGGAATTGGGTTTCCAATATTAGTTCTGTCATCACTATTGATAACGCCATCGTTATTTACATCTACAAAGCGAATATCTCCCGGAGCAGCTTCAGCCCCTAATGCAATTTGAGAAGGATGCGCATCAATTTCAGTTTGGTTTTGAAAAATACCATCTGTTTTATAACCATAAAAATATCCTATTGGCAAACCTACCTGCATTCTTGATGGTGCTGGTTGTCCTACTCCAAAAGCGCCTCCCTCAATAAATCCGGTTCCGTTATTAACTTCTAAAACTTTATTTTTAAGGAAAGTAACATTGTAGCCCACACTCATATTGAAGTTATCTGAAAATTGATTTTTATAATCAATTGCAAATTCAACTCCTGAATTACGTACTGTACCGGCATTTACTGTTGGCGCTGAAGAACCTGGAGCATAATTCCCCGTAATTCCGGAAACTGGAATATTAGGGATTAATAAATCTTTGCGGGTATCAATAAAATAATCGGCTACAATTGAAATTTTATTAGAGAATAACTTCATATCTGCACCTACATCAAATTTTCGTGCTTCTTCCCATTTTAAATCAGGATTAGCAATTTGACCTGTGGCTCTTCCATTGGCCAAATCTCCATCAAAAACATAGGTTGCTTCACCAGTTAACAAACTTACATAGCCATTATTTGGAATTTGGTCATTCCCTAATGTTCCGTAACTGGCTCTTAACTTCAGGAAATTGATCTTTTTATCTTGACCAAAAAAGCTTTCATCAGATACTACCCAACCAGCTGTAAAGGAAGGGAAATAACCCACTTTATTTCCCGGACCAAATTTGGTCGAAGCATCACGTCGTAACATAGCTGACAATAAATATTTCCCTTTATAATCGTACTGCATTCTTCCAAAATAGGAAAGACGTCTTTCATCATAATTATAAGAACTATTCGTTTTTGCTTCCAAAAACCCTGTAGTTAATGAAATATCTGCATATTCCCATGAATTATTTGGCACATCATATCCTGTTGCAAAAAGACCATTTCCCCATTCTTTGAAAATGGTATTTCCTAATGTGGCCACAAAATTATGATCCTGAATTTTCTTCGTATAAGTAGCAAAAAAGTCAAAAGAATAGTTATTGTCGTTTACGGCTCCCTGGTTTACAGAACTGCGATTAACATCAAATACTTTTCCTCCATAACTGATTTGTTTAGAAAAATCTTTTGATTTACTATTAGAAGTATTGAATCCCATGGAACTGGACAATACAAAACCGTCAAATAATTTGTATTCTAAGCCAAAATTTCCATTAATTTTCTTGTAACTATAATCATTATAAGTATTGGCTATTTGTGCCAAAGGATTTATAATTTCAGTACCTAAACCCGCAGTGCTTGGGACTAAAGTATAATCACCGTTACTATCATAAGGACTTAAGGTTGAAGGTACATTTAAAGCGTTAAACAATACTGAACCAAGGCCGTTTTCATTTAATGTTTTGCGATTAAAGTAGGTATAAATCACATTAGTTTTTAACTTCAAATGATCCGTAACATCAGCATTCAAGCCTACACGTGCAGTGTTTCTTAAAAAACCTGATTTATTTTGACCTACAATACCCTCCTGATCCAAATGTGAACCACTTACTGAATAAGTAATCTTATCACTTCCTCCTGACATAGACAAATCATGACTAATAATAGGAACACCAGTACTCATTACTTCATCCTGCCATTTAGTTCCTTTCCCTAAACCGGTAACATTAGTATAAGGTAAAGTTCGACCACCATTAGCATAACTTTCGTTAAGCAATAAGGCATATTCCGTAGCATTCAACAAATTAAGCTTTCGGGAAGATTCCTGAAATCCTGCATAGGTATTGTAAGAAACTCGGGATTTAGAATTCTTTTTTCCTGATTTTGTGGTTACTAAAATCACCCCATTAGCACCTATTGTTCCGTAAATTGCTGCCTGAGCATCTTTAAGAACAGTGATGGATTCAATATCATTAGGATTTAACAAGCCTAATTCCCCCACATAACCATCAATAATAGTTGTAGGACGGTTTTCTCCATTGGTAGCTATACCACGAATTCTAATATCAAGTGCTGCACCCGGAGAACCTGATTGAGTAGTTACATTAACGCCTGAAACAGTTCCTTGCAAAGCTTGTTCGACTTTAATAGGCTTAAGAACTTCAAGTGTTTTACTATCAACTACAGCAACAGCGCCAGTTACTTCTCTTTTCTTTTGACTTCCATAACCTATTACGACTACTTCGTCTAAAACTTTTGTATCCTCAGCTAAATTAATATTTAAGGAAGTTTCCGTTTTTGTGACTTGATATTCTAAAGTTTTGTAACCAATAAAAGTAAAAACTAATACCGATCCCGAGGGAACTCCTTTTAATGTAAATTTTCCATCAAAATCAGAAGAGGTACTTTTAGTACTGTTTTTAATTTGAATGTTAACTCCTGGTATAGACAGACCAGATTTTTTTTCTTTTACTGTTCCTCCAATGTCAAAACTTTGAGAAAATCCCAAAGTAGAGAACAATAAAAAGATGATTAATAGATAATTTGGTTTCATATGGTTTATGTTTTGTTGTGAATTGTAAATTTAGAATCTTAAAATAGTAAATAATTAAAAATAACCTCTACAAAAAATATACAATAAAAATAAAAGTTGTTTTAATTACAAATAATTCAATAAAAGCAAGAAAACAGCAATATAACTGCATTTTGATTTTCTCTAAAAAAGAATGTAAAAAAACCACAGCATTTACAAAATGTTGTGGTAATGTATAGTTTTTGAGGTTAAATTTAGCAGAACTATACAGTCAAAATATACTCAACAAGTCCTTGCTCATGCGATAAATCCATTTTTTTTCGCAAACGATATCTTTTAATTTCTACACTTCGTACCGAAATATTCAATAAAGGAGCTATTTCTTTTGAAGATAAATTAAGCCTTAAGTAAGCACATAATCTTAAATCATTTGCTGTTAATGAAGGATGGGCTTCTTTCATTTTCTTTAGGAAATCTTTGTCTGTTTTATTAAAGGCTTCCTGAAATACACTCCATGAATCTTTTCCAGTAATGTTCTTATTGATAGCAGAAATCACTGTTTTAATACTTCGATTTTCTCCCTCTTCATTATTTTTTAAATCTTTTTGTATCGAAGCCAACAATTCATTTTTACTATTCAAATTCATCGTCGAGGCAGCTAGTTCTCGATTAATTTCATCAACATTCTGTGATAATTGCTCATTTTTAAGACGCATCAATTGCTGTTCGTTTTCTAATTCCTTTATTTCCAACAAAAGATTATTTTCTTCTATTAATTTTTCTTTTTGACGTTGGTAATATTTATTATACTCTTGATGAATTAAACGAATCAACAGAAAAGCTATAAGAACATAAATAAGAATAGCTAAATTTGTTCCGTACCAAGGTTTTAGAATTGTAAAAGTATATACTTCAGTATTTTCAAGATTAGAATTAGCAAATTTAGCCTTCACTTTAAAAACATAATCACCGGATGGTAAATTCTTAAAACTAACCGAAGATTTCACATTCCATTCACTCCATTTATCTTGAAAACCTTCTAATATATATTGATATTCAGCATTGATATATTTATTGTATTCGGGTACTGTATATGAAAAATTGATATTATTTTCATTATACGAAAATCGCCCTTCTTCATTAATTATAGCTGAATGCACAGATTCATCTAAGGCATAACTACTAATATTTGATATAGAAACTTTATAATTTTCAAATGCCAATTCATTAATATTCATGGTATAATAACCATCGGTTGTTCCAAAGAAATACACTGATGGAGATAATTGGGTAATATTTTCATACCCCAACATTGAATTCGTCAAAGAAACCGGAATAGGAATGTTATTTTGTTTTAACTGATTACTTAATTTATTTACTGAAAAATAGCTGATATAATTTTTTGAAAACATCCATATTTTGTTTGAACTATCCACTATCATCTTTCCTGAGGTATATTCATCTTTTTCAAAAACAGCACTCAAAACCGACTCTTTTACAAATTGCTTTGTACTTTTATTTAGTTTAAAAACCCCTTTTTTGTTAGCGTAATAAATAATATTATTAAATTGTACTAAACTTGCATTTTTTCCTTTTTCAGGCTGTTTATATGTAGTATACTTTTTAATATTTTGAAGATTATTATCTAATTCTAATCTAAATACACCTTTATATTCATGACTTACGTAAATTTCAAAATATTTAGTGAGTTCAAAATATTTAGATGAATAGTCAAATCCTTTTATTTTATTTCTAAAAAACCATTGATTATTTCTCTTTTCTAAAACCGATATACCGTAATAATTCCCTTGTAATAAAAGATTTTTATTACCCGGTATTTCCTTAAATTTCCATGTTCCTGATTTTGAAAAAACATGCTTTGCCATATCATTTTCAATTATAAAAGTTCCTGTATCATGACCGCAAAACAGTAATCCATCATGCACATACAATGACCAAACTTGTCCTTTTGTCCCATTGATAAACTTAAATTCATCATTGCTTTGATACTTTTTACAAAACAAGCCTTGATTCGTCCCAACATATAATTTCCCATTATACAATTGCGAAGCGTAAACAGTACCTAATACCCCCGAATCATCTACATAACTTTGTATTGGCGATTTTAAATTAATACAGTTGATTCCATTATCTAAACCTACCCAAAGGTTTTTTTCCTTATCTTCAAATATGGACAAGGCCGTATTATTACTCAATCCTTTTCTCTGAGATATGTGGTAACTTTTTCTACCAAGAGAATTTATGATAAAAATTCCATTTGAAATTGTTCCTATAGCAAACCCACTTTCGGATAATTTTTCACAACTATACACACTCCCATTAGATAAATCAAGATCTATTTCTGTTGGAAATTTCACTAACAACTTACCTGAAAGCTCAAAAAATCCAGACTTTTGAGTCGAAATCAACAACTTATCTTCCTTAGCAAAAATATTTACAATGCGATTATTCTTTAATATCAAATCATTAGAAACTAATTTACTCTTACCTCCTTCGATCTCAAAAAGTCCTTGATTTTCTACCTGGTAATAAATAGTATTCACTGTCTTAAAAGCTTTAATTATATTGGCACTCGGTGCAATTATTTTAAAACTTTTAGCTTGCGAGTCATAAATATAAATTCGATTCAATGATTGAAAAATAACCCAATGATCATAACTCAAAATATTCCAAAATTGCTCGTCATCTAAAATCTTAGATTTTATTGTGGAGCTCAAAGACTGATATTGCAGCAAACCATCCGCCTTACGTATCCAAAAACCAAACTCCATATAACTTCCTGTATAAATCTTATCGCCAATTACTTTTACAGACCTAATTATAGTTTCATTGGGAGAGGGATACAATTTCCAATAGGAACCATTAAATTCCAATAAGCCTTCATTATTAGCAAAAAACATAAATTGATTTTGATCCTGAGAAATCATCCAGTTTTGGTTTCCTGCCTGGTATCTACTTGGAGGATAGTCCACAATAGGAGGTAAATCTTGGGAAAAAACAGAAAAATAAAGAATAAAAAACAGTGCGGTTAATTTTGTTTTCAATTGGTTTTAGATTTTGGTTTACTGTAAATTTAAAACTAAATCCAATTAGTTTATAAAAAACTTATATTTAATAACATTACTCTAAAACAAGCTATTTTTAGATAAAAAGAGTTCTTTTTAACAAAATTTAGAATTTGTTCATGGCCTTTTCTCGGTTTAAAAATGTTTACTTTTGTACAAATTATATTTTTCCATGAAAGTTGACTTTTCTAAAATAGATCCTAAGAAAAACATCATTATCAAAGGAGCTCAAGTCCATAATTTAAAAAATCTTGACGTTGTTATTCCCCGCAATCAACTTGTTGTAATTACAGGACTTTCTGGATCCGGAAAATCCAGTTTAGCATTCGACACTTTATATGCCGAAGGACAGCGCCGTTATGTGGAAAGCTTGTCTTCCTATGCTCGACAATTCCTTGGAAGATTAGACAAGCCAAAAGTTGAATATATCAAAGGAATTGCTCCTGCCATTGCCATTGAACAAAAAGTAAATACAACTAATGCACGTTCTACTGTAGGAACTTCAACTGAAATATACGATTACATCAAATTATTATATGCCCGAATAGGAAGAACTTTTTCTCCAATTTCTGGCCGTGAGGTAAAGAAAAACACGGTTACCGATGTTATCAATGATGTGAAAAATTTTGAAATTAACAGCAAATGGCTACTTCTTGCTCCCATTCATCTGGAAGAAGGAAGACAACTGGAAGACAAACTAAAAGTTTTTCTTCAACAAGGTTTTTCGAGAATATTAGTAGATAATGAAACTATCCGTTTAGATGACTTCTCGACTTCGCTCGAAGTGACGGAAAAACACTCATATGACCACAAGGATATCTTGTTAATCATTGACCGAATTGTAGTTAAAGAGGAAGAAGAATTTTTTAATCGTCTGGCCGATGCGGTACAAACGGCTTTTTATGAAGGAAAAGGTATTTGCTATTTACAGGAACTAAATTCAGAAAACCGATTGGATTATTCCAATAATTTCGAACTGGACGGAATTACTTTTCTGGAACCAAACGTTCATTTATTTAGTTTCAACAATCCTTACGGAGCCTGCCCAAGTTGTGAAGGTTACGGTAACATTATTGGAATTGATGCCGAATTAGTGATTCCTAACAGCAGTTTATCCATTTATGAAAATGCTATTTTCCCATGGCGTGGTGAAAGTATGGGATGGTATCGCGACCAATTAGTCAATAGTGCGTACAAATTTGATTTTCCGATACACAAACCCTATTTCCAGTTAACTGATGAACAAAAAGAATTAATCTGGACCGGGAATGAATATTTCCAGGGATTGAATGATTTCTTTCAGGAATTAGAAGACAAAAATTATAAAATTCAAAACCGCGTTATGTTATCCCGTTATCGCGGAAAAACCAAATGCCAAACTTGCAAAGGAAAACGCTTACGTCCTGAAGCTTCTTACATCAAAATTAACAACAAAACCGTATCGGATTTGGTGGATTTACCAATTAAACATTTGGTGGATTTCTTTAAAAATTTAGAATTAAACGAATACGAAAAGCAAATTGCCAAAAGACTATTGGTCGAAATCAACAATCGATTATCTTTTTTAAGTAATGTAGGTTTGGATTATTTAACACTCAACCGAAACTCCGCTACTCTTTCCGGTGGAGAATCCCAACGAATAAATTTAGCCACTTCATTGGGAAGTAGCTTAGTGGGTTCGATGTATATTTTGGATGAGCCAAGTATTGGTCTACACCCAAAAGACAGTGAACGATTAATTAAAGTTTTGTTATCTCTAAGAGATTTGGGCAATACTGTTATAGTTGTCGAACATGACGAAGACATTATGAAAGCCGCCGATATGATTATCGATATTGGTCCCGAAGCCGGAAGTTTTGGAGGAGAATTAGTCGCTCAGGGGAATTTTGAAGAAATACTAAAATCTACCTCATTGACGGCTAAATACCTCAACGGAGATTTAGAAATAGCCGTTCCAAAACGTCGTCGTGCGTTCAAAAATTTTGTAGAAATAAAAGGAGCCAGAGAAAATAATCTGCAAAATATCGATGTCAAATTTCCACTTGATGTACTCACGGTGATTACGGGGGTTTCTGGTAGTGGAAAAAGTACGTTGGTCAAAAAAATACTGTATCCTGCTTTGCAGAAAAAATTGGATATGGCCGGAGAAAAAGCCGGACAGTTTACTGAAATCACAGGTTCTTTTTCACATATCAAACACATTGAATATGTAGATCAAAACCCTATTGGACGAAGTTCCCGATCAAACCCTGTGACTTATATCAAGGCTTATGATGACATAAGAGATTTATTTGCTAAAGAAAAACTATCCAAATTAAGAGGTTATCAACCCAAACATTTTTCTTTCAACGTTGATGGTGGTCGTTGCGAAACTTGTAGTGGCGAAGGAACTATTAATGTAGAAATGGTTTTCATGGCCGATGTTCAATTACCTTGCGAAACCTGCAGTGGTAAAAGATTTAAAAAAGAAGTTTTAGAAGTCGCTTTTGAAGGTAAAAACATCAACGACATCCTAACCATGACCATTGATGATGCGGTACATTTTTTTGAAACCAATAAACAAACTAAAATTACTCAAAAACTAAAACCCCTACAAGATGTAGGTTTAGGTTATGTTCAGTTGGGACAATCCTCTTCAACTCTTTCCGGAGGTGAAGCGCAACGTATAAAACTGGCCTCCTTTCTGGTAAAAGGAGCTACTAAAGAAAAGGCTTTGTTTGTTTTTGACGAACCTACTACCGGTTTGCATTTTCATGACATTAAAAAACTACTAGCTTCCTTTGATGCCTTATTAGAAAAAGGACATTCACTTTTAGTAGTTGAACACAATCTCGACCTTATTAAATGTGCCGACTGGATTATCGATTTGGGCCCTGAAGGAGGCGAAAACGGAGGTCAATTATTAGCCGAAGGAACTCCCGAAGAAATTGTTAAAAGTAAAAAATCGATTTCGGCAAAATACCTCAAAGAAAAACTATAAAACACAAACTCCGTCTCGTTATATTTAAACCAGACGGAGTTTTTTTTTCTTATATCTTAATTATAACATACATCTTCAAAAACCTGACCTTCTTCATCGATAGCAATGATAATTTTCTTTTCTCTTTTAGATTGATACGCTTTATAAATCCAGGGAATAGACCATAAACCAAACGTAGCACAAGAAATCCAAAAATTTAAATTATGATTTATTTTCCTTGGTTTTTTAGACAAAACCACAAAAGGTAGTTTATTATTTACCTCTTCAACCACAAAACCTTTCTTCACTTTTTGAGCTAAAACCTGAGATAACTGTTTAGAATTTTCATTCAATGTAAGAGTATAATTTTCCATGTTTTGGGGGTATTAATAAAACAGATATTGACTAAAAGACAAAAATCTTCTACAAATTTAATACCACAAATTAAGAATTTCAATACCCACTTTTAGTGATTAACATTTGTTGAACGTACAATTAAAAAAAGTTATTTCTTCAAATATTTTTGAATCAACCCATCAAATACATCATTGATTTCCTGCGAAATAGCTAATTTATAATTCAAATACAAATAAGCAATCGTGACTAATATTGATTTCAAAGCAATAGCAATGATTCCATTTACCGGAAAATCCCAAAAGAAAAAAACCAAAAATAAAATTGATGTTAGTGCGAAAGAATATAAGGTTTGCTTTGTAAAAGGATAAAGATGCAACCTCCTTTGAACAAAAATTAATTTGGCTAAACTATATAAAGTAACCGATAACAATATCGCGATTGCCGAACCTAAAATACCATACAGTGGTATAAAAATCATATTTAAACCTACAGTTAATAAGACCACTACAACACCTAAAAACAATACCGTTCTATAATGTTTCGTATTAAAAATAATAGCGGTATTATTTCCTAAAATCAAATCAACATACTTAGATAAACCCGTTAGAAAAACAACCATTACCCCTCCACTGTATTCCTCAGGAATCATCTCATAGAGTGTATTAATATTTACAAAAATACACAACATGACATAGCCACCTACAATTTGCAAATTGATAGAAGTCTTTTTATAAAAGTCATCCAGCTCATCATGTTTTTCCTCATGCATTAATTTCGCCGTAATAGGATAAGTAATTTGATACATGGCCTTACTTGGAACCGAAATAACTAAAGCAATATAAGTAGCAACCGAATAATAGGCTATATTTTCAATTTTAATGTATTGATTCAACATCAGTTTATCGATATCTAACAACAAAGTAGCTACTCCTCCTGATAAAATGATATAAAAGGTATATACTGAAATCTCCTTAACATTATGCGGAATAGCCATTTGAAAATGAGGCTTTTTCAAATAGAAAGCATAAAACATCGTTACCAAACAAGCTAAAAAATAAGTAATTGCCGTGATATAAATAAACTGAAGCGGCGTTATATAATGGTAATAAACACCAACTAAAGCAATTAATGAAAACAATCGTAAACCAACTTCTTTGACAAAATTCCCAAATACGGAATGCATATGAACTCTTGCCCAGGCATAAAATATTTCAAAATAAGCCATACAAATTCCTATGAAAGGAATAAACCACAAAAAGTCTTTGACAATAGGATTTACTTTGGACAGATAATTGGATATATCACCATAAAAAAATAAAAACAGTGACAGTAAAGGAATCGAAAGTACTAATGGAAACAATACTGCAAAAGAAAGAAACTCGGCCTCTTCCTTATCATTCCTGCATTGAGAAAAGAATTTCACTAAGGTGTTTTGTACCCCAAAAGCCAGTAATGGCATTATAATAGCCGCAGCAGAAAGGATATAAGTGGTTAAAGCATAATAAGTACTTCCTAAAAAATAGGGATAAAAATAGATGGTATTAATTCCTCCTATTGCAAAACCAATATAAGTAACAATCGTATTTTTTAAAGACTGATTTAATACTAGCCCCATTTATAAGTATGAAATTAGAAGTTAGAAGTTAGAAGTTGTACCAATTGTTCTGTCAAATTTTTTCTGGAATATTTTTGCAAACCTACTCCATAAGATTGTAATTTCCCTTCTAAAAACTGATTATAATAACCTAAAATCACTTTTTTAAGTTTTTCTTTTTCAGAATAATTAAAAAACACACCTGTATTCGTTCCGGTTATTATTTCGTCAAAATCAGAACCTTTTGGACCAAGAGCAATAATTGGTCGGTTAGAAACCATATATTCAAACAATTTACCCGGCAAAATACTTTTTGTTTCTTCTGAATCAATTTCGATAAGTAATAAAACCTGTGATTTTCTTTGGTGAGCGATTGCTTCCTCATGGGCAACATAACCCAAATTATTCAAATAATCATTTAGTCCAAAAGCAGTAATACTATCAAAAACTTCCTGACTTACAGCTCCTATCAATTTGATTTCCAAATGTGTTTTGAACTCCGGAATTTCATTAATTAATTCCACTAAACATTCCCAAAGAATTTTTGGATTTCTAGCCGAAAGGAATGAACCAATATGCGCCAAAGAAAATGTAGTATCCAAGGATTGTTTCTGCACTTTTTCCGTATCATAACCGTTAGTGATAACAGCAATAGGTTTTGTAGTCAGTGCTTCAAACTCTTTCTTAGTGGTTTTACTGGTAACGATAATACTATCGGCTGTATTTAAAACTTCCGATTCTAAATCCTTATGTTTTTGAGCAGCATAAGTAGATAATCGCAAGGATTTATGATAACCAATAGTTGTCCAAGGATCTCTAAAATCAGCAAACCATTTTAGTGCCAACTTCTTTTTTAATTCCAAACCAATTAAATGCAAACTATGCGGCGGACCCGAAGTTACAATGGTATCAATATTATTTTCTGTAATGTATTTTTCTAAATAGGTAACCGAAGGTTTTACCCAAAAAAAACGGGCATCGGGAATAAATAAATTACCACGAATCCAAAGAAAAAGTTTATCTAAAAAGGATTGTTTCTTTTGATTGGGGATAATCCCCGAGTTCATTTTTTTGGTTTTGTTCTTGGACAAAAAAGAAGCCAGTTGATACGGCTCGAATATCTTTTGTTTCAGAATAATCGCTTTATCCGAAACTTCATTTACCAAATTCTCATCCACAATTGGATAAGTTGGATTTTCAGGAACATACACAATTGGCTGAACACCAAAATCAGGTAAATACTTCACAAATTTCAACCAGCGTTGAACTCCGGGCCCTCCCGCCGGCGGCCAATAATAAGTGATAATAAGAACTTTTTTTGGTTCCAATGATTTAATTTTTCAAATGATTATTTAACGAATAAATTGAATGCAGATAAACTTTTGAATGTTGAATATCTAAATCAAAAATCTTTAGCTGTTCTTTTGCGTTCGTAATAAATTCCACCTATTAAAAGTAAGAACATAACAGCACCACTAACAAGTGTAATGGTACTACCTTTTTGAATTACTTCAGGTTCAAATTTAAATTCTACAGTATGAACACCTTTTGGCAACATCATTGCTCTCAAAACATAGTCAACAGGAAAATGCTCAGCTTTAACTCCGTCTATGTATGCATTCCAACCGTGCGGATAATAAATTTCGGAAAAAACAGCTAGACCTTCGTTTTTGCTATCCGAAATATACTTTATATAATTTGGCTTATAAACTCTTAACTGAATTGTTCCTGTTGTATCTAAATTACGTTTGATACGTGCATTTTTAAATTTATCACCATTCAGTTGCATATTAAACACAGCGACTTTCTTGGTATTAATACGATCCAAAGCTTTCATTTCATCATTGGCATTATTTACCAATTTGATTTCATTAACAAACCAAGCATTTCCATTCGCATCAGGATTTGAAGTTGGGAATTCCTTACCTTCTTTATCGGTTTGAATCACATATTTTACATTCAACATATTCAAAATTTCCAAGTTGTTTTTGGCAATTTGGTAATCAAATAATTGTTGCATTCTACGTGGTTTTGCGGCATGATAACCTCCAATTGATTTATGAAAATAAGAGGCTCTGGCGCTGGAGAAATTTCCGTTGATTTCAAACACACGATAATGCGATGTATCTTTTAAAATTTGAGCATCAGATGGCGTTTCCTGAAAAGGAACATCTACTTCTCTACTACTTACAAAATCCTTATCAGAAACGTATTTTTTATCTACAAAAAACAAATCAGAAACCATAAACAACCCAATCAAAATGACAGCTGTTTTTTGGGCTATTTTGTCTTTGATGACCATCCATAAAATTCCGGCTGTCAAAATAATAAAGAATCCTGATCGTAACAAATCGGCACTGTACATGGTTTTTCTGTCACTCTTAATTGCATCCACAAAACCCGGACCATAACTTTGAGCCATATAAGCATCACTAGCACCTGAAAAGCTAAATAAGCCTTTGCTTAAAAACAAAATGACAATGGTTCCTAAACCAATAGCCGCCGACTGCCATAATCCTTCCCATTGTTTTGCTTTATCGGCTTTACAAAAAGACTGCAAGCCCATAACTGCTAAAACAGGAAAACATAATTCCAATACCACCTGAATGGATGAAACCGCTCTAAACTTATTGTACATAGGTACATAATCAATAAAAAAATCGGTTACAATTGGGAGATTTTTACCCCAGGAAAGTACTAAAGCCACAGCTGCTCCTGAAGCAAAAGCATATTTTATTTTTCTTTCATCTACAATCAATCCCAGGATTGCTAAAAAGAAAACCACAATCCCAATATAGGCCGGAGCAGCCACAATAGGCTGGTCTCCCCAGTAGGTTGGCATCCCTTGTTTAGCATATTCAACAGCCTGTGATTCTGTAATATATTGCCCTTCCCCTATTTGTTGTTGCTGTAGAAATTGAACAATTTGTGATTCTTTGCCCAAACTCTCACTATTAGAACCTCCAAAAAGTCTTGGCGCAATCAAATTGAAACTCTCTGCAATACCATAACTATACTCGGTAATATAATCACGAGTCATCGCACTCGTATCGGTACTACGGGTTCCATCCGGTTTATAAGTCAATTCGCTTTTTCCACGGGTACTAAAATTAGCATACTCAGCAGTAGCCAATAAATTAGTAGCATTAACGCCTATGGCTAAAATTCCTGCAACTAGCAAAACTCCTACCGAAGTCAATAACGACTTATATTCTTTTTCTTTTATAAGATTGTAAGCAAAATATGCTGAAAGAATCAATAACAGAATCAGTAAATAATAGGTCATTTGAAAGTGATTGGCATTAATTTCTAATGCAGTTGCAATCATTGTTAACAAACCACCTGCTATGTATCTTTTATTGTAAACCCAAATAAAACCGGCTACCACCAACGGCATATAAGCAATAGCATGCGCCTTAGCATTGTGTCCTACCCCTAAAATAATGATTAAATAAGTCGAAAAACCAAAAGCTATAGCCCCAAAAAAGGACTTCAATGGATCCACTTTTAAAACTAAAAGCAAACCATAAAAACCTAAGAAATACAAGAATAAATAATCGGCAGGACGAGGCAGAAATCGTAAAAAATCGTCTACTGCTCCTACAAAATCATATGGATATTTAGCTCCTAACTGATAAGTAGGCATTCCTCCAAAAGCAGAATTGGTCCAAAAAGGTTCATTATGTTCACTTGCCCGAAAATCGTTTTGCTCTTTTGCCATACCGGTATATTGAGCAATATCCGATTGAAAAATTTGTTTTCCCTGAAGCACAGGATAAAAATAAATGAGAGAAACTAAAACAAAACCAAGAATGGCAATAGCGTGCGGATAGAACTTATTTATTATTTTCAATTTTCGGGAATTTTATAAATTACGAATTAGTTTGCGGCAAATTTAATCTATTTCTTCGTAATCCACATAATCTCCCACTTTTTTGGTTTCGCGGGATTTTCTAGCATTATCAGTGTTATAAATACTAGTCTCACCATCAGTTGTTCTTTGCCAGTTATTTTGATACTGACCTCGCTGTTGCTGTTGCATATTCTCACTCGCTTTTTCTACTACTTTTTTGATTACAACTGGCAAAAACAATTTTGCCAAAAATCTAAAAATATAATAGAATGATATAATGATAAATAATGTTCTTAAAAAACCTGTAAATGAAGCAAGTTGCATAATCAAATATTTTTTTAGCAAAATTAACAAATACTACATTCAAAATTAGATTATCATTCTTAAATAAATAATAAAATATAGTACTTTTGGAAAGCTAAATACTTTTAAAATCCCAAACATCATGTCGAAAATCAAAATTTTATTAGTTACAGCTATCTGTTTTTTAACCAATTACAACTTCGGCCAACATACTGACGAAATTAATTCCAACAGACCCGGAGAATCAATGTCGGCTTATGCTGTGGGAAAATCGGTAATTCAGGTAGAAACCGGTCTATATGGCATCAACGAAAACCATCGTTTATTAGGTTACAATGCTAATGGATATGGATTAGAACTAGATTTACGATATGGTTTTCTACTTGAAAAATTAGAAGTAATGGCTAACATTCAATATCAAAAAGAAGATTTTGTTTATGCTTATAACCAATTTTCAAAATCAGATTTAAAACAAACCGTATTAGGAGCCAAATACCTCATCTACGACCCTTATAAAAATTACGAAAAAAAAGTTAACGTATATAGCTGGAAAGCGAATCACGCTTTCAATTGGCACCAATTAATCCCAGCCGTATCTGTTTATGCCGGAGCTAATTTTACAATGAAAAACAATCCGTATTCCTTTTCCCCTGACGCCATGATTTCGCCAAAAGCGATGTTAGTGACTCAAAATCATTTAGGAGACGGATCTTGGGTTTTTGTAACTAATATCATAGCCGATTATATTATGACCGATTTTCCAAGTTACGGTTACATCATTACCCTAACCAAAGGAATAAGCAAAAAATGGTCTGGTTTTATTGAAAATCAGGGTTATAAAAGTGATTTTTACAGTGATGCTATTGTGCGTGGCGGTGCAGCATTTTTACTGGGCAAAAACATGCAAATAGACGCTTCCATAAGCCATAATTTAAAAGACACGCCAACCGTTTTCTACGGTGGTGTTGGTTTTTCATGGCGTTACGATGCAGGCTACAAAGAAGTTCGGGTTGACTTAGACGACAATCCTTCGCAACCAAGATCTGTGCGAAAAGCAGCCAGAAAAGACCAAAAAAGAAGAGACGCAATTCAATAAAAGAAAACAAAAAAAATGATTACAATTCAAGAAGCCAAAACCAAAAAAGAACTAACCGATTACATTAAATTCCCTTTTACCTTATATAAAAACAATGAGTTTTGGGTTCCACCATTGATTGCCGACGAATTAGAAACTTTTGACAAAACTAAAAATCCTGCTTTTGAGAATGCCGAAGCCTATTTTTACATAGCTTACAAAGACGGAAAAATTGCCGGAAGAATTACTGCAATCATCAATTGGGCAGAAGTAAACGGACAACAAAAAAGAAAAGTCCGTTTTGGCTGGTTTGACGTTATTAACGACATTGAAGTCACTAAAGCTTTACTAGAAAAAGTATACGAATTAGGTAGAAAAAATAACTTAGAGTATGTTGAAGGTCCAATGGGATTTTCAAACTTGGATAAAGTGGGCGTACTTACCGAAGGTTTTGACCAATTAGGAACTATGATTACCTGGTACAATCATCCGTATTATGCAACTCATTTCGAACAACTAGGTTATGTGGTAGAAAAAGAATATATCGAGAGTAAATTTCCTTTTTCGAATGTACAACCTGAGTTTTTCCAAAAAGCTAATGAATTAGTTAAAAAAAGATACCAATTAAAGGCACTCAACTTTAAATCAACTAAGGAAATCATGCCTTATGTAGACAAAATGTTTGATCTATTTAACGAATCTTATTCAAAATTATCTTCGTTTGTAGCCATTTCAGAAACACAAAAAGCCTATTTCAAAAAGAAATACATCAGCTTCATCAATCCAGAATACATTAAGTTTGTGGAAGACAAAGATCAAAACATTATTGCTTTTGGAATAGTAATGCCTTCTTTTTCAAGAGCGTTGCAAAAAGCCAACGGAAAATTATTTCCTTTTGGATTATTTCATTTGCTAAAAGCAAAAAAGCACAGCAAAGACGTACTTTTCTATCTAATAGGAGTACATCCTGAATACCAAAATAAAGCAGTAACCGCTGTAATCTTCAATGAATACTACGAAACGTTTAAAGCAAAAGGTATCGAAAACTGCTTTAGAACTCCGGAACTTGCCGACAACACAGCCATCCACAATCTATGGAAACACTTTGACCCAAAAGTACACTGCCGCAGAAAAACATTCCGAAAAGACCTTTAATCTAAGTAGGCAGTATGCAGTGATCAGTCTTCAGTAGCAGACTTCAGAAAACAGCATACAGATTTCAAAAAAAGGAACAAAAAACATTAGCAATAAAAAAACCATTCGCAAAGCGAATGGTTTTTTGTTATTATAAAGAATCAACTGATCACTAACAAAACTGATCACTGATTACTTAATACTGTCAACTAATTATTGTGCTTCCATATCAACGGTAGTTTTCTCAGCTATTACTTTGTAAGTACCATTTACTAATTTTTCACGGATTGCTTCAAAAGCAGTTAAAGTTTCCTCAATATCTGCTAAAGTATGAGAAGCAGTAGGAATCATTCTCAATAAGATAATTCCTTTTGGAATAACCGGATAAACCACGATTGACAAGAAAATACCATAATTCTCTCTCAAGTCATTTACCATTACCATTGCTTCAGGGATAGATCCTTCAAGGTATACCGGAGTAATACAAGTATTCGTATCTCCAATATTGAATCCTTTTTCTTTTAATCCGTTTTGCAACGCATTTACATTTTCCCAAAGTTTATCTTTAATTGCTGAAGACTCACGTAATAATTCCAAACGTTTCAATGACCCTAATGTTTGAATCATCGGCAAAGCTTTAGCAAACATTTGCGAACGCAAGTTGTATTTTAAATAATCAATTACATCTTTATCAGCAGCTACGAAAGCTCCAATATTTGCCATTGATTTTGCAAAAGTTGAAAAATAAACATCAATTCCGTCCTGACAACCTTGCTCCTCACCTGCTCCGGCACCTGTTTTTCCAAGTGTACCAAAACCGTGCGCATCATCCACTAACAAACGGAAATTGTATTTCTCCTTCAAAGCTACAATTTCTTTCAATTTACCTTGTTGACCGCGCATTCCAAAAACACCTTCTGTAATAAAAAGAATTCCTCCTCCTGTTTCTTTAGCCATTTTAGTAGCACGTTGCAGGTTTTTCTCCATGCTTTCCAAGTCATTGTGCTTGTAGGTAAAACGTTTCCCCATGTGCAAACGAACTCCGTCAATGATACAAGCATGAGAATCCACATCATAAACAATAATATCATTCTTAGTCACCAAAGCATCGATGATAGAAACCATTCCCTGGTATCCAAAATTCAACAAATAAGCTGATTCTTTCATTACAAATGCAGCCAATTCATTTTCTAATTGCTCATGATAAGTAGTGTGACCACTCATCATACGAGCTCCCATTGGGTAAGCAGCTCCAAACTGAATCGCAGCATCCGTATCAGCCTTACGCACCTCAGGGTGATTAGCTAAACCTAAATAATCATTCAAACTCCAGTTCAAAATATCTTTTCCGCCAAACTTCATTCTAGGCCCTAACTCACCTTCCAATTTTGGAAACACATAATATCCTTCTGCCTGTGAAGCCCATTTCCCTAACGGTCCTTTGTTGCTTTGAATTCTTTCGAATAAATCTTTTACCATAATATATCCAGTAATAATTTTAATTTTAAGAGGTTGCAAAAATAATTATTTATATTTTATAAAGGTCTTCTATGTAAAATTATTTTCAGGAGCTATTCCGGCTGTCCGCTATATCTTATGGTTTTTAAAGAAAAAACCATAAGGATGCCGTTCCGATAGCTATCGGAACCATCAGGGCTAAAGAACAACTATTCCTATCCAAAACACAATAAACCTTAAATTTCGTAAGAAAAAATTAATACATTTGAAAACAATAAAGCGAAACAAACTTTCGCCAATCTACCGATTTTAGGTGTATATACGAAGGTTTGTTTCGCCAATTTACAAGTTAACTGCTATAATAAAAAAAACGAACGCAAATAAGAATCTAAATATGTCCATTTCTGATAAAATAAAAAAATCTAAAGAAGAAATAAAATATTCACAAAAGTTAAACGTAACTTGTGATATATATAATCTTATTTGGGATTTAGAAAGCAGAAAAAACGACAGAGAATTTCTAATGACAATTCCAATAAATATTGTCGCATCTAATGAAAGTTTTTTTAAAGAGACTCTTTCTTCATTGATTGATTTTGACGAAAAATACTTGAATAATTCAAAAGCGTTAATTAAAAGAAATAATATAAAAATTGACATTGAAGATATTTTTCATATTACAAAAGAAAAATTTTCATTAGGAGATTTAATAGCATATTCCTTTAAATATTCCTCAATAGAAAGTTTATACAAAACGTTTACAGAAGTTTCTGGTATAGATATATTTGCAAACATAATAGAATTAACCAAATCCATTGATGAAGGTTTTGAATTGGAAGATGTTGTAAATGAAAACAGACCGATTGACAAAAATCGTATATTTAAAAATCTTGTTGAAGCATATGAAATAAGAAATATAATATGCCATGATTATTTATCAGCAACGCATAAATTAATCTTAGAACCAGAAAAATTAAAAGATTTTTTAATGGACACATATCTTCTTCAAGAAATTATTACAATTGAAATTTCTGAAAAAATATATTCAAAAAAAATTCCGAATAATTATTCACAGCATATAGAATATTACAATTCGATAATACAAGAGAAAAAAGAAATTTTAAATAACTTATATAAAGTTCTTGAAAAGAGTTTTACTTCCGAAGAACAATATACAAACCTGAACAAAAACAAACTAGAATTTGAAAATTTCTTAAAAAATGATTCGAAATATGTTACAAGCAATTTTCATGATTTTCCTTTAGAAATTCATCCTTTTGAAACCCTTACTCAAACATATAGTATTAAATTAATCGAACAAAGAATTAAAAACTTAACTGATGAAATAAATTACAGCAGTTAATCGAGTAGACGGCTCTGCCAGTAACTGACAGAGTGCGCCTCAAGCTGGCGCGAGCGTCACGCTCGTGCACACAAAGTATATTTAAAAAAATAGAACAAGCACTAAATGACTTAGCAAATGTGATTGCTTCGTCCCTTGCAATGACTAAGTCCTGAAGTTACTTTATAAACCCTTTGCGTATCTTCGTGTAACAACAACTTTTGACGTACAAAAAAATGAACAATCATAAAGTTTTTAAAATGGCCTTTGCTTCGGTTTATCCGCATTATATTGCCAAAGCCGAAAAAAAGAATCGGACTAAAGCGGAAGTCGATGCCATTATTTTTTGGCTAACAGGATATACTGAAACTGATTTACAACAAATACTTGACAACAAAACCGACTTTGAAAATTTCTTTGCAAAAGCACCTCAAATTAACCCAAATATCACTAAAATTACAGGCGTTATTTGCGGTTACCGTGTAGAAGAAATCGAAGACCCGCTGATGCAGCAAATTCGCTATCTGGACAAACTCATTGACGAATTAGCAAAAGGAAAATCGATAGATAAAATTTTGAGAAAGTAAATATACTTCTAAACTAAAATCAATTTTAAAAAATGGAAAAAAAATACAAATATCTAATACTCCTTAATATTTTTTTACTCACATCCTCACTTTACTCTCAAAACAATTCGAAATATTACGATGAAACTGTTAAACCCAGAATACGTGTAATCATTGACAATGATTTTGGTGGAGATCCTGATGGTCTTTTCCAACTGGCACATCATTTACTCTCCCCTTCAGTAGAAGTTAAAGGAATAATTGGTTCTCATCACTACAAAGATGGCTTTTATGATCATCCGGGAACAGCAAATTATGCATGTACACAAGTAAAAGAGCTACTTAATGTTATGCAATTAACTGAAAAAGTTCCAGTATTTGAAGGCGGTAGCTCTAGCCTTACCAATAATCAAATACCGGTGATATCTGATGGCGCAAAAATTATTGTGAAAGAAGCCATGAGAAAAGACACTAAAATGCCTCTATACATAGTTTGTGGAGCTGGATTAACAAACATAGCCAGTGCCTATTTAATGGAACCTCAGATTGCTAAAAAGATTATTTTAATTTGGATTGGGGGTGCAGAGCATAAAGGATTAGGAATTCCCCCACCCAGAGTAAAAAATCCGGAATACAACCTTGGGATTGATATTAAAGCATCTCAGGTCATTTTTAATGTTTCTGAAATTCCCATTTGGCAAATTCCTAGAGACACCTACCGTCAGGCATTATTTTCATTTGCAGAATTGATATACAAAATAAAACCTTGTGGTGAAACAGGGACTTTCTTGATTGATAAATTAGAAAATTTAATGAAAAGAGCCAATAGATCTCTTGGCGAATCTTACGTGTTAGGTGATAGTCCTTTGGTATTACTAACTGCTTTGCAGACTTCATGGGAAGCCGATCCTGCATCATCTAAATACATTTTAAAACCTACTCCAAACATCAACGAGTACGGTCTATATGATGAAATGTCAGAAAAACTCAAAATGAGAGTTTACACTAATTTGGATACTCGATTAATGTTTGAAGATTTTATAGCAAAACTGAAATTGTTTAGTAATAAAAAAGAACCATAAAACACCTCACAATAATAAAAAAATAGGATCGTAAATATAACCCGAAAACAAATAAATACTTTTAAAAATCCTCTGCTATTTAATTAATTGAATAACGAATTAGCCAAAGGAAAATCGATGGAGAAAATTTTAAGGAAATAAAAATTATTTATATCGGCACAGCATAGTTTTGTTTTATAACCCCAATAACAAATGTACTATGCGCACTCCCAATATTTTTTACCGAGCCTAAATCATTAATCACAAAAGACTGATAATGCTTCATATCTTTAACCATAATTTTCAATAAAAAATCGTAATCGCCCGAAATATTGTAACATTCGACCACTTCTTTAATCGAAACGATATCTTTCACAAACTTATTTCCTATTTCTTTGGTATGCTCCTTTAAAGTAATATTACAAAATACGGTTAATTGTAGACCCAGTTTTTCAGCATTTACAATGGCAGCGTACTTCTCTATAAAACCTTCTTTTTCCAATCGTTTAATCCTTTCATAAACGGGTGTTGGGGACAAATTTACTCGTGTGGCAATTTCTTTGGTCGTCAATTTTGCATCTTTTTGAAGCACTTTAAGCAACTCCAGATCGATCATATCTATGTTTTCTAAAGAGAAATTATCTGTTTTTTTCATTATTACAACCACTAAAAGATTAATTATCTACAAAAATAACAAAAACAGATATATTATCTAATTTTAAGCGTAAATTAAAAAATAAAATCCTTTATACTGAAATTTGCAAGATAAATATACTAAATTCTATTATCAAATGAAAACAGACGTACAAGAAGATTCCAGAATAAACGGAGTGAAGGATTTTCTTTTCACACTAAAGAGCACTTGTTTAGATGAAAACTATCATCCCTCAGGCGGAACTCGTCTGACTACCAATTTTGCAAATTTGGCCAGAGGAGCCAATCGCCAACAAAACTTACGTAATGCCTTAAATATGATTAACAATCGATTCAATTCATTGGCTTATTTGGATAATCCAAAAGGAGATCGTTACCTTGTTGAACTTGAAATCTTGACAGTAACATTAAATATTGACCATAAGAATGGTATTGACAATCTGCCGATGATTGAAGTTTTAAAAACAAATATTTTTGACCGTAAGACTAATCACTACATCGATGGTGTTGCCGGAAATAATTATTCTTCTTATGTACGAGATTATGATTTCAGTGTTTTATTGATCGATTACAATAAAAACAAATCTAGTTTTTCTGTTCCTGAAAATTATGGTGATTTACATGGTAAACTCTATAAAAGCTTTGTAGCTTCAGACTCCTACAAAGAGCACTTTAAGATGTCTCCAATCATTTGCCTAAGTGTATCGAGCAACAAAACGTATACTCGCACGGAGTATCAGCATCCGATTCTGGGCTTTGAGTATATACAGGATGCGTATTCTCTTACTGATGAATATTTCTCTAAAATGGGTTTAAAAGTTCGTTTTTTCATGCCTGCGAACTCTGTGGCACCAATGGCTTTTTATCATTCCGGAGATCTACTTTCTGATTATACTGATCTTGGACTAATCAGCTCAATCAGCACAATGGAGACTTTCCAGAAGATTTATCGTCCTGAGATTTACAATGCCAATTCGGCGGCCGGACAAATCTATCAACCTAGTCTTAAACACGAAGATTACTCACTAACTCGCGTGGAATATGACCGCGAAGAGCGTAGCCGACTGGCTGTTGAACAAGGTAAATATGCTGAAAATCATTTTATTAAACCTTACCAAAATATTCTTGAGCAATGGGCTGCTAATTTCGCTCTTTAATTAATTCAAAACATTATAATTATCTTATTATGAAAAAAATAGTATTACCAACCTCAATTGTTGGAAGTTTACCCAAACCTGCCTGGCTTGCACCACCTGAAAAACTTTGGTCACCTTGGAAACTAGAAGGCAATCAATTACTGGAAGGAAAACAAGATGCTCTACGTATTTCTTTGCAAGAACAACAATTAGCCGGAATAGATATCATTAGTGACGGCGAACAAACACGTCAACATTTTGTAACCACTTTTATCGAGCATTTAGGCGGTGTCGATTTTGAAAATCGTAAAACAGTAAAAATTCGAAACCGTTATGATGCGAGTGTCCCTATTGTTGTAGACGAGATTACACGTCAAAAATCAGTTTTTGTAGAAGACGCTAAATTTTTACGTAAACAAACTAAGAAACCCATAAAATGGGCATTACCAGGCCCGCTTACAATGGTAGACACCTTGTACGATGACCATTATAAAAGTCGGGAAAAATTAGCTTGGGAATTTGCGAAAGCACTCAATGAAGAAGCAAGAGAACTGCAAGACGCAGGAGTAGATATTATTCAGTTTGACGAACCTGCCTTTAATGTTTTCTTTGACGAAGTAAACGATTGGGGAATGGCAGCATTAGAGAGAGCTATAGAAGGTTTGCATTGTGAAACAGCAGTACATATTTGCTACGGTTATGGAATACAAGCTAATAATGATTGGAAAAAGACATTGGGGTCAGAGTGGCGTCAATATGAAGAAATTTTTCCTAAAATTCAAAAATCTAAAATTGATGTGGTATCATTAGAATGTCATAACTCCAATGTACCTTTGCACTTAATGGAACTTGTTCGTGGCAAAAAAGTGATGGTTGGCGCCATTGATGTGGCAACCATCACTATAGAAACACCCGAGGAAGTCGCTAATACGCTACGTAAAGCTCTGGAGTTTGTGGATATAGAAAATCTTTTACCTAGTACAAACTGTGGTATGGCTCCTTTATCCCGAAACGTAGCCAGAGGTAAATTAAATGCTTTAAGCGCAGGAGCGGAAATTATACGCAAAGAATTTGGAGTTTAGTCCAAAATATAAATCCCTTATTGATCCTTATGTCCATAGAGTTTAGCAAAGCTAATCAACAGACTACTTGCTCGATTACGGATTGCTTATTTAAAAAAATAGCAGTATGAAACTTTTAGAAAAAACACAGTTAGGTGATGTCAGCCTAAAAAACAGAGTGGCCATGGCAGCTATGACCAGAGGTAGGGCAGATGAAAACGGCTTAGTAGGTGATATGACAGTAGAATATTACGCTCAACGAGCTGGCGCGGGGTTGCTGTTAACCGAATCCATCCGAATCAGTGAAGAAGCTACCGGCAGCCCGCTCACTCCGGGTATTTTCACGAGTGAGCAAATAGTAGCCTGGAAGAAGGTTACAGACGCAGTTCATGCTAAAGAAGGAATCATTATTGCTCAGCTTTGGCACACCGGACGCATAGGACATTCTGTAGATAGAAACGGCAAGCTCCCACTTGCACCTTCTCCTATCCCTATCACGGGAATGCATCATTTTACTTCTCAGGGAATGCAGGATTACGAAACTCCTTTGGAAATGACTATCCCGCAAATCAAACAGACAATAAAGGACTTTGGTCAAGCTGCAAAAAATGCGATAGCAGCAGGGTTTGACGGGGTTCAACTTCATGCGGCTAATGGCTACTTGCCCTGCCAGTTCTTAGCTGAAAGTGCTAATCAAAGAACGGATGATTATGGAGGAAACATTCCTAACAATACCCGTTTCATACTCGAGGTGATGCAGGAATTAATCAGTTCGGTTGGGGGTAAAAAAGTAGGCATTAAACTATCTCCATTCAATTCCTATGGAGCTATAGCAATGAATGATACTTTGGGCACCTATAACTATCTCATCGAAGAATTGAACAAGCTAGATTTTGCCTATGTAGAGCTCATGCGTCGCAGTCCATATCCTACTCTAGCTGAAAATAACGATGCTCACGATGAGATAGAATTATTTGGCAGAAAGATTCGCCAAATAGTGATCGCGAATGCAGGCTATAACAAAGCTTCCGCTGAAGCAGAACTTGAAAAAGGTATTGCAAAGCTAATTTCCTTTGGCAGATTATACATAGCAAACCCCGACCTAACAGAACGATTTAAAAAAAATGCTACGTTAAGCGAAGCTGACAAATCAACAATTTATGGTGGCGGTAAACAAGGGTATATTGATTATCCGTTTTGGAAGGAATAAATGCTGTACAGCTAAAGGCAATTAAGTACATCATTTATTTGCGTGAATTATTTTTGTAATCTTGCCTCCTCGGAGGAATAATAGTAAAACACATTGAAGAAATTATTAGAAGTATTAAGTAAAGTAGGTTTAGACGGTTTCCTGTTAATGATAGCCACCATGATACTACTGGCTTATTTTTTGCCACAGCCAGGAATGGTCAAAGAACCCGTTTCATTAGAAGAAATTGCCAATACAGGCGTGTCCTTTATTTTTTTATTTTATGGCTTGCGGCTGAGTGTTGAAAAACTAAAAGCAGGGCTTGCCAATTGGAAAATGCACATTATCGTTCAGTTAACAACATTTTTGTTTTTTCCGTTGATTGTTTTGGCATTTCGCCCCTTGTTTATCAACGCCGGCTTCGAGTTGCTCTGGTTGGGAGTGTTTTTTCTAGCAGCATTACCATCTACAGTCTCCTCTTCTGTGGTTATGGTTTCCATCGCCAAAGGCAACATTCCAGCAGCCATTTTCAATGCGAGCATTTCCAGTTTAATCGGAGTAGTGGTTACCCCACTTTGGGTTGGACTATTCATTGCTTCTGCAACAGGCAATTTTGACATCTCCACCATTGTTATAAAGTTGATTCTTCAAGTCCTCTTGCCTGTCATAATTGGTATAAGCCTCAATTCACGTTTTGGTGCCATTGCTGAAAAATATAAGAAACAGCTCAAATATTTCGATCAGGCAACCATCCTTACTATCATCTATACCTCGTTTTGTAAGTCATTCTCCGAACATCTTTTTGAGGGCTTTACTGCCCTTGAACTTGCAGGACTCACTATAGGGATGATAGTCTTGTTTTTTGCCGTATTTGTTTGTGTGGGAGTTTTCAGTCGTTTATTTGGCTTTTCAGATGAAGACCGCATTACAGTCTTATTCTGTGGATCCAAAAAATCATTGGTACACGGCACTGTTATGTCAAAAGTACTTTTTCAACAAAGTACTATTACCGGTATCGTATTGTTGCCACTCATGCTCTATCATGCTTTGCAATTGATTGCCGCCAGTATTATTGCTCAGAATATGGCTAGACGAAAAAAAGCCTAATTTATGATTTACAGTTTGTACGTCTTGCTTGTAACAAGCTTTTAAAAAGTTACAAGCGAGACTCAAGCTTGTCATGAAATCAACAACAACTGCTACATTACTATTCCAACTCACTCAAAAAATTAACAGTTATAAAACAACAAACCCTATATTAACAAAACATTAAAGATATTTTAAAAATTTTTCTTGCTAAAGAATTAGTACCTTTAGCTTTCAAATGAAAATGCTATGTCACAAAACAACAAAGAACTCAAACTTGCTGTTCTTATAGATGCTGATAATGTTCCGTACAGCAATGTAAAAGGAATGATGGAAGAAATCACCAAATACGGAACACCAACCACCAAACGCATTTATGCCGATTGGACCAAGCCTAATGCCAATGGCTGGAAAGCAGTTCTATTGGAACATGCCATTACTCCTATTCAGCAATACAGTTATACCACCGGAAAGAACTCTTCGGATTCGGCACTAATTATCGATGCGATGGATTTGTTGTATTCGGGGAAATTGGATGGTTTTTGCATTGTTTCCAGCGATTCTGATTTTACCCGTTTAGCCACCCGATTGCGGGAATCAGGCATGAAGGTCATTGGAATTGGAGAACAAAAAACACCAAAACCTTTTATAAGCGCCTGTGACCGATTTATTTTCCTTGAAGTTTTAGACGGTGCTATTAAAAAGAAAAAAGCAACTAAATCAGTCATTGATTCTAAAAAACCGGTTGAAAAAACTACAACAACTAAAGCTGCTGAAAAACCAACCCAAAAACCACTTAATAAAATTGACGAACCTACTATCGAATTAATAGAATCTACCATTGAAGATCTTGCCGATGATGCAGGCTGGGCTTTCCTGGGTGATGTAGGAAACCTAATTGTAAAGAAAAAACCTGAATTTGACCCCCGAAATTATGGTTTTTCTAAACTGACTCCTATGCTTAAATCATTGACAGACATTCTGGAAATCGACGAAAGAGATTCAGACAAAAAAGGAATTAAACATGTATATGTTCGCCTCTTTTTTAGTTAAGCATATTGCTTTACAGTATGATATAAAACATCTTTATTAAGAGGCTTAGTTAAATAATGATTCATTCCTATTTCGGCTACGCGCGATTTAGTACTTTCCATTACATCAGCCGTAACAGCTATAATAGGAATGTTTGTATTATGCTCCCCAACTTCGCCATTTCGAATTGCAATCGTTGCTTCGTAACCATCCATTACCGGCATTTGCAAATCCATCAATACTAAATCAATATTATGATTTCCAAAAGCATTTAATCCCTCCTGCCCGTTATTAGCATATATAACCGAAGCATTCAGCCACTTTTTAGTAATCATTTTAATCACCATTTGATTCATCGCATTGTCTTCGACAACTAAAATAGTTTTTCCCTCTAAATCGCAAATGGCATTTTCAACAACAGGCTCAACAGGAATAATCTTTTTTTCAGGAATTTCAAAATCAAGAACAATGGTACATACTGTCCCAATATTGATTTCACTTTCAATAGTTATATCACCTCCCTGCAAATCAACTAAGGTTTTCACAATGTAAAGTCCCAGTCCCAGTCCGCCAAATTTTCGTTTATTGTCAATACTGTGTTGCGTAAAAGAATCAAACAAACTATCTCTCTTCTCCTTAGCAATACCCACTCCCGAATCAGAAACAATAATTTTCACAGTTGCCTTATTATCAGATTTCTTTTCAACTTCAGCTTTTAGCTCTACAAAACCATTAGGTGTGAACTTTATCGCATTATTTAAAACGTTATTTAAAATTTGAAACAATCTGTTTTCATCACCAATTATTAACAAAGAAGTCATTTCAGGCTTTACATATTTAAATTTCAAGCCTTTATCTTTTGCTTTAATTTTCGCATTATATTTTATATTTTTCAAAATCGACAACAAATCAAACTCTTTTGCTTCTAGCTTTAATTCATTTTTTTCAATTTTAGAAAAATCCAATATATCATTTACAGACCCCAATAAACTTTGAGCCGAATAACTAATTACTTCACAGTTTTTCTTTGTTTTTTTATCTGCTGCTTTAGAGGCAATATCTTCAATCAAATTAGTAATTGCATTTAATGGAGTTCGTAACTCATGACTGATATTAGACAAAAAATACGATTTTAGTTCGTTCATTTCTTCTGATTTCACTAAAGCAATTCGGTTATATTCTTCTTTATCGTTTTTTAATTTCCTTATCAAATTAGACATGGATAACGAAAGAAAAATAACTTCTAAAGCTGTTCCAATCTTTGAACTATTTTGTGTTACAAATGTATTAGGGATCACACCAACATTATCAAGAATAAAAACTCCAAAACCTATTATTAAAAAGAAAATACCCGCAACATAAAGCTTATCGACATTCTTATTAGTAAAAAACAAATAAGCAATTGAAAAAACTACAACCAATAAAAAAATCATGGCCAATAAATTGACAATTTGGTACGAATAAAACAAAGCAGAAGGAACACAAACGGTAAAAAAGAACAAAATCCCCAACAGGATATAA
Source organism: Flavobacterium flavipallidum (assembly GCF_038289905.1). NCBI lineage: Bacteria > Pseudomonadati > Bacteroidota > Flavobacteriia > Flavobacteriales > Flavobacteriaceae > Flavobacterium > Flavobacterium flavipallidum. The sequence goes on from NZ_JBBYHU010000007.1 coordinate 63,789, forward strand.
CTCACTTTATAAACAAGAAACAGCTCTTTACTATTTTGTTTTATTTGTAAAAAAAGTTCACTATATCTCCCTGAAATAAAAGCACCAACAATAGCCAAAAGTAACACCGCATGGTTTGAAAACCAACCGGCATCTGGCGTAATGTACTGGAAAAAATAACCATCTAAAGCAAATTGCAACAAACCTACAAAAACCACATATAAACTATAATAAAGAAAGGTTTGCTCTTTTAACCCTATAAAAAAGAAAAAATAAACAATCGCAACAATAAACAAAATACCATAGAAAAGGCCAAATATGAATTGCTCAGCCGAATTTACATTGACAAATGCTTCGTTAGAATACAAAATAAGAGGAATCTTAAGTACTTCGCCATCACTCTTTACATGAACCAACAACTTCAAATGTGCTTGAGCAGGAATTTCTAACTTAAACAAACATTTTCTGTGCGGATAACTTCGCTCCGTAAAACGAATAGAATCTCCGCTAATTTGTTTTTTAATCGCTCCGGTACGTTCATTTACCACATACAATTCAACAATATCAGTAATAGGGCGTGCGACTTCAAAGTAATAATTTAAATCCTTGTTAGTATCATTAACTAAAGTAGTCATGGACCAAAAATTATTTTCAGTAAAACCTAAATAATTGCCTTCTTTTTTGAGTGAAATAGGTTTTAATGTTTCGAAATTTTTCAGAACATAATTAACATTTAATTGACTTTGTCCCGCATCAATTATAGAAGTATAATCCTGTAAAGATTTTTTTTCGGGTAAATGATTTTCTTTAAAAATATATTGCGAATGACTAATTGTCGATATCAATAAAAAAAACGAAACTATGATTCTTTTTATTGAGATTAAATTGCTTCTTTTCGGCATTTTGTAAAATTTAGGGCTACTTTAAATATAACAACTTGGTTCAAAGCAAGTAACTATTATGCTTATAAACTAATTTTATTTATTAATGTTTTCTAAAAATTTTCACTGGATTATTTATTCTTTCTATTTTAGATAAAAACTATTACAAAAATCATGAGAAAAGAATTTTTTATCATTGGAGCGGGACTTTTCATATTAAGTCTTCTCGCACATTTTTTATTCAAAACCAGTCTGTTAATTGCCATTTTTATTTTCATATTACTTATAATTGGGATTTTTAATAGTTTACAACACAAACATGCAATCCTAAGAAACTTTCCTGTTTTAGGTTATTTCAGATATGCTTTTGAAGAAATTGCTCCCGAAATTCAACAGTATTTTATTGAAAGAACTACAGACGGAAAACCATTCTCCCGAAACGAACGATCCCTAGCTTACCAGCGTGCTAAGAATTTAAGTTCTACAACGCCCTTTGGAACGCAACTAGACATAAACACCTCTTCTTATGAAGGACTAAAACATTCTATTTTTCCTGCTCATGTTAATGAAGAATTACCTCGTATTATTATAGGCGGACCAGATTGCTCACAACCCTACTCCGCTTCTTTATTGAATATTTCAGCAATGAGTTTTGGATCTTTAAGTGTAAATGCGATTATGGCACTCAACAAAGGCGCTCAAAAAGGGAATTTCTACCACAATACCGGTGAAGGTGGATTGACAGCATACCATTTACAAGGTGGCGATATTTGTTGGCAAATAGGAACAGGTTATTTTGGTTGTCGTAATGACGAAGGGAATTTTGACGCCGAAAAATTCAAAGAAAAAGCGAATCTTCCGTCTGTAAAACTAATTGAAATCAAATTATCACAAGGTGCTAAACCCGGCCATGGGGGTGTTTTGCCTGCCTCAAAAAACACCGAAGAAATTGCAAAAATACGTGGCGTAAAACCTCATATCGCAATTCTTTCCCCACCTTGCCACACCGCATTTAATTCCCCTAAAGGTCTAGTTGAATTTATTGCTCAATTGCGTAAACTAGCCAATGGAAAACCAATAGGTTTTAAATTATGTATTGGTCAAACCAATGAATTTGAAGCCATTTGTCAGGAAATGATTGATCAAAATTGCTTTCCCGATTTTATAACTGTTGATGGCGCCGAAGGTGGTACCGGAGCTGCTCCACTGGAATTTGCAGATGGTGTGGGAATGCCTCTTGAACCTGCTCTAATCTTTGTCAACAAAACACTCATTCGATTAAATATAAGAGAAAAAGTTCGTATCATTTGCAGTGGCAAAATCATTTCAGGACATGCTATCTTAAAAGCAATTGCCCTTGGTGCTGATTTATGTAACAGTGCTCGTGGTTTTATGTTTTCTTTAGGTTGCATTCAGGCGTTACGCTGTAATACTAATAATTGTCCAGTAGGAGTTGCAACTCAGGATAAAATGCTTATTAAAGGATTGTCTGTTAGCGATAAATTTGAAAGAGTGTATCACTTTCATAAAAACACCCTCTATGCTGCCAACGAATTATTAGCTGCAGCCGGAAAAACTTCTTATGAAGATGTAGATGTTTCTATTTTCATGCGTGGTGATGAATTTACTCATCTATCGGATTTGTATTTTCCTGACAATTTATCCAACGTGACTAAACATTAAAAAAGTAAAGGAGGGCTTTTCGCCCTCCTTATTTGGTTTTGATTTACTATTCTCAACTTATAATTAACTAAATGCTGCTGATGATTTTTGTGTTTTCATTTTTCTACCCAAATTAACATACACAAGTAATGAATCAAAACCACATAGTAAATTTACAACTATTATTTTAATTAATCATATAAAATTCAAACATTTTTACACATAATTAATTGAATACCAGTAAGTTAAAAACACATACGGGATTCGCAACGATTTTTGTTATTTACTTTTTTTTCAGCAACATTTTTCAAAAAAAATCTTTAAAAAATACGAAATTATTCACTGTTCAAAAGACTTCAAATTTTCGAACTAAACCACTCTGCACTGAAAGTGCAGAGGTTTGCTTTACGAGGGACTGAAAGTCCCTCGTTTTATTTCATTCGAGAATGAAATTTGAATTATCGTCACTATCTTTTTTTCTATGATGTTCTAAATATTCATTTACCATCTCATCTGTAATATTTCCTGTACTCCAAACTCCATAACCGCTTGCCCAAAAATGTTGCCCCCAATATTTTGCTCGAAGTTCTGGAAATTCCATCTGAAGCTTTCTTGAAGTTCGTCCTTTTAAATTTTTCAAAATAGTGCTAATATTCTGATTTGGAGCATATTCTATATGCATATGAACATGATCTGAACTGACAACTCCTTTCAAAATTTCAATCCCTTCTGCTTCACATATCTGTATCAAAAGTTCACGACAGCGCTTTTGGACATCTCCTTTCAAAACTTTAAAACGATATTTCGTAACCCAAACAACATGACATGTTAATCTGCTTACCGTGTACGAACCTTTTCTTAAATCTGTACTCATAACCTAAAGATATAGATTTTTCGCATTACTAAAGTACTGCAATAAATTGCAGGGTTTTTGACCCTGAACTGTGACCAATAAAAAAAGGGGCTATTAAAGCCCCCTGCGTATGTTTTGATTCATCATTATCAACTTATACATCTTTCAGCATAGCCAACTATTGAACTCCAAGCTCATCTAACGATTAAACTGTTCAAAATGAACAATCAAAACCACTCATTAAAATTACAAAAAAATTTGATTAAGCAACCAGAAACTCTTTATTATTTGACTACAACAACTTATGTTGCAATTACAAAATCAAGCTTTTGTAAAAGTAACCCAATAAACATAATGACCACTATCTGAATTATATGAATATTTTACTTTTAAAGTAGCATTTATAACCTTTACTATTTCATAGGATTCAGCTTCTCCTTCATAAACAACAGTTACTATTGCTCCATCTCTTACCCATGTTGCTTCATCAAGTTCTAAAACACATCCATCACCATAATAGCCTTCAAAAAAAGCACCTCCCGGTTTTAATTCCACATAATCCTTAGGACAACCAGTGGTATTTTCATAATTTTCTTCAGGATATTTTATACCATCAACTCCTTCAATAATTTTACTATACTCCCATTTTCCTTCTATCGAAGCTGTAGCAGGACTTAAATCTTCATTATCATCGCTACAAGAAAGATTAAAAACCATCATAAAAGTCAAAACCAAAACGTATAAAAAATTCACCTTTTTCATAGTATTCTCATTTTATATCAAACAATAAGCATTTAGCTCCCTCCTACTAATTTACAAATTAAAATATTAAAAATCAATCATTTAAAAATCAAACACAACCATAAACCTTAAAAAAAACTACCATACACTACTCAATGTAGAAACACTTTATTCAAATTTAATAATTCACTACTTTTGCTCTAAATAACCAATAAAAAGACTATGCAACTCGTATTTGCTTCAAACAACAAAAATAAAATCAAAGAAATCCAGCAATTACTCCCTAATTCTATTGAAATTTTAAGTTTAGAATCTATCGGTTGTCACGAAGAAATTCCTGAAACTGCAGAAACTATTGAAGGAAACGCCATATTAAAAGCAAATTATGTCACTGAAAAATACGGTTACAATTGTTTTGCCGATGATACCGGATTAGAAATTGAAGCACTTAATGGTGAACCAGGTGTTTATTCTGCCCGATATGCAGGTGAACAAAAAAATGCCAATGACAATATGGACAAAGTCCTGAACGCATTAGCTGATACCAATAATCGAACAGCCCAATTCAAAACAGTAATTGCACTTAATATTAATGGTGAGCAACATTTATTTACCGGAATTGCCAAAGGTGAAATCACAACTAAAAAATCAGGAAACCAAGGATTTGGCTATGATCCAATATTCAAACCTGAAGGTTACAAGGAAACTTTTGCCGAATTAGATTTAGCTACTAAAAACCAAATTAGCCACAGAGGAAAAGCAACCCAAATGCTTATTTCTCATTTAACTGATGCAAAATAATTGTTTAAAATCTAACTTTTTTATTCATTTTTATTATAAAAAACTCCGCTTTGTAGCTATAAAAAATTAAAAATCCAAAACTGATTTTGTGCACCACAAACATAACTTTCTGATAATCAAAATAATTAAATTCAGTAAAACTTAAAATTGCATTAGTTTATATCGATTATTAGCAGTAATTTTGCACCCTATTTTAAAAATACATATGAATAAATTTGAACAATTAGGATTGAGTGAATCGTTACTGAAGGCGATTAAAGATCTAGGATTTGAGAATCCGTCGGAAGTACAGGAGAAAGCGATTCCCCTATTATTGGAAAAAGATACAGATTTAGTTGCGTTGGCTCAAACGGGGACCGGGAAAACAGCAGCTTTTGGTTTTCCAGTTATCCAAAAAATTGATGCTGACAACAGAAATACACAGGCGTTAATTTTATCTCCAACGCGCGAGCTTTGCTTACAGATTGCCAACGAACTTAAAAACTACTCAAAATACGAAAGAGGTATTAACGTGGTAGCAGTTTACGGAGGGGCTAGTATTACAGAACAAGCTAGAGAAATTAAAAGAGGAGCACAAATTATTGTGGCTACTCCAGGTAGAATGCAGGACATGATTAACAGAGGATTAGTAAACATCACTCAAATTAATTACTGTATTCTTGACGAGGCAGACGAAATGTTGAACATGGGATTCTATGATGATATCGTAAATATCCTTTCAACTACCCCAGACGAGAAAAACACTTGGTTATTCTCAGCAACTATGCCGGCAGAAGTTGCCCGAATTGGAAAACAATTCATGAGCAATCCAGAAGAAATTACTGTTGGAACTAAAAACTCAGGTTCAGCAACAGTATCACACGAATTTTACTTAGTAAATGCTCGTGACCGTTACGAAGCTTTAAAACGTTTAGCTGATGCTAACCCAGACATTTTCTCGGTTGTTTTTTGTAGAACCAAACGTGATACACAGGCAATTGCTGAAAAATTAATCGAAGATGGTTATAGCGCTGCAGCATTACACGGAGATTTATCTCAGGCGCAACGTGACGGAGTAATGAAATCTTTCCGTGGTCGTCAAATCCAAATGCTTGTTGCTACTGACGTTGCTGCTCGTGGAATTGATGTTGACAATGTAACTCACGTTGTAAACTACCAATTACCTGACGAAATCGAAACTTACAATCACCGTTCAGGTCGTACAGGTCGTGCCGGTAAATTAGGAACTTCTATCGTGATTGTTACTAAAAGTGAATTGCGTAAAATTTCTTCTATCGAAAGAATCATCAAACAAAAATTTGAAGAAAAAACAATTCCTTCTGGAATAGAAATCTGCGAAATTCAATTGTTGCACTTAGCTAACAAAATAAAAGATACTGAAGTAGATCACGAAATTGACAACTACTTGCCAGCTATTAATGACGTACTTGAAGGTTTATCTAAAGAAGAATTGATTAAGAAAATGGTTTCTGTAGAATTCAACCGTTTCATCAATTACTATAAGAAAACAAGAGACATTTCGGCTTCAGGTTCTGACAGACGTGACCGTGGTGGTGACGATCGTGCTCCAAGAGAAAACAACAATGGTGGTGCTACCAGATATTTTGTAAACATTGGTGCCAGAGATAACTTCGACTGGATGACATTAAAAGATTATCTAAAAGAAACTTTAGAATTAGGTCGTGACGATGTCTTTAAAGTAGATGTAAAAGAAGGTTTCTCTTTCTTTAACACTGATCCGGAACACACCGACAGAGTGATGGAAGTATTAAACAACGTACAATTAGAGGGACGTCGTATTAATGTTGAAATCTCTAAAAATGATGGTGGCGGAAGACGTGATCATAACGGAAGAAATTCAGGAGGAAGACGTGATGGAGGAAGAAGAGAAGGAAGTTTTGCTCCAAGAAGAGAAGGTGGTTTTAGAAGTGAAAGAGCTCCAAGAGAAGGCGGTTTTAGAAGCGACAGAAACAATTCTTCAAGAAGAGAAAGTTCTTCAGAAAGAGCACCTAGACGCTCTGAAAGCTTTGGAGATTCTCCAAGACCAAGAAGACCAAGAAGAGACTAACAGCCCACTGTTAATTTTCTTATAATTATAAATAGAAACTACAAAATATTTAAAGCCGTTTTATTACTTTTAAAGTCTTAATCCAGTTTATGAAATATTTTGTAGTTTTCTTTTTTCTACTACTAGCCGCACCTACTTTTGCGCAGGCTGTACCTACTTCTCAAAAAGTGACAGGTTACGTCTATAATGACAACACCAAAACCCCATTAACAGGAGTCAATATCATCAATATCAACAAAGTAAGAGGATCTAAAACCGATGCAAACGGCTATTTTGAAATTGATGTTCAACCTACAGACACTTTACATTTTACTTTTTTAGGCTTCCAATCCTTAAGAGTCAAAGTTACCAATGACTGGATAAAAAATAAAGTGGCTAAAATTTTCCTAACAGAAAAAGCAATTGCTTTAGAAGAAGTTGTTATCAAACCATTTAATTTAACCGGTTATTTAGAAGTAGACTCTAAAACTATTCCGGTAAATCAAAACTACCGTTACAATATTTCCGGCCTAAATACAGGTTACGAGGCTGGAGAATATTCTCCCGGTGCTTTTGGAAAAGTATTAGGTTCCATCTTTAATCCTGCAGATATGCTGTATAATTTCTTTGGTAAAAAGTCAACTGAACTTAAAAAGCTCAAAGAAATGAAGAAAGATGACACTGTAAGAACACTTTTGGAATCTAAATTTGATCGCGAAACGTTAGCAGTATTACTCGGTATTGACAAAAAAGAAATTCCTGAAATTTTACAAAGATGTAATTATTCCGAAGCTTTTATTCAAACAGCCAATGATTTGCAAATTATGGATGCTATTAGTGGCTGCTACGAACAATACAAAGTCTTGAAAAAGAAATAATTTAAGTGTTCAGTATTCAGTTTTTAGTAATCAGCAAAAATACAAACTGAACACTAAAAACTGAATACTGAACTCTATTACTAAACCGGAATATTGGCCAAAACTTCTACTAAAAACTTCCAGAACTTTTGAGAAGAAGAAATACTGGCTCTCTCATCAGGAGAATGAGCTCCGTGAATCGTAGGACCAAAAGAAATCATATCCATATCTGGATAATTTGCACCTAGAATTCCACATTCTAAACCGGCATGACAAGCCACTACTTTTGCTTTATCACCATTTTGTTTTTCATAAACAGAAACCAAAACATCTAAAATTGCCGATTCAGGATTAGGAGTCCACCCTGGATAAGAACCTGAAATTTCCACCTCACATCCCATTAACTCAAAAGCTGAACGCAAATCGTTTGCCAAATCAAACTTAGCCGATTCTACTGAAGAACGAGTCAAACATTGAACAGTTAGTTTTCCATTTCCAACGTTTACCTTTGCAATATTATTAGAAGTTTCTACCAGATTTTCAAAATCGGCACTCATTCTATGCACACCATTTGTAGCTGTAGCCATTGAACGCACAAAATAATATTGTGCCATAGGAGGCATTACTTTAGCTGGTGCTTTTTTCAGTTTTTCGAAAACTATTTCTAAATTCGGTTCTGTAGTTTTTAACTCTGCTTTGATTTCGTTTACAATTTGCTGCATATCAAAAACAAAAGCCACATCATAAACCGAAGCAATAATCACTTTAGCCACACTTTCACGAGGGATGGCATTACGCAAACTTCCCCCTTGAATTTCTGAAATTTGCAAACCAAAATTATCAAAACCATCAAACAATAAGCGGTTCATGATTTTATTGGCATTCCCTAATCCTTTATGGATATCCATCCCTGAATGCCCACCTTTCAAACCTTTCACTGTAATGGAATAAGCTACCGAATGTTCCGGCGTTTCTTCTTCATCATATTCGGCTTCGGCAGTTACATCAACACCTCCTGCGCAACCAATATCGATTTCATCATCTTCTTCAGTATCCAGATTCAACAAAATTCGCCCTTGTAAAACCCCTCCTTGCAGATTCATAGCTCCTGTCATCCCGGTTTCTTCATCGATTGTAAACAAAGCCTCGATAGCAGGATGCGCAATTGTTGTACTTTCTAAAACAGCCATAATTGCTGCAACACCTAAACCATTGTCAGCACCCAGTGTCGTTCCTTTTGCCCTTACCCAGTCACCATCAACATACATTTCAATTCCTTGATTTTCAAAATCAAAAACCGTATCGGCATTTTTTTGATGCACCATATCCAAATGTCCTTGTAAAACAATTGGTTTTCGGTTTTCCATTCCTGCTGTGGCCGGCTTACGAATAATGACATTTTGTACTTCATCCTCAATAACTTCCAAACCAAGATTTTTACCAAAATCTTTAATAAAAGCAACAACACGTTCCTCCTTTTTTGACGGACGTGGTACTGCATTCAATTTGGCAAAATTATTCCACAATGCCTTAGGTTCTAAATTTAGTATTTCCTGACTCATATCTTGTTTTTGCGATTTTTAACAACTCAAAGTTACAAACTTTGAAATCCATTTTATGGCATCTAAACGATTATTATGATATATTTACCATTATTAAAAATGTGATTTTGAAACGCAAATACATCCTAGCTTTTTTATTAGTTTTTCAGATTTTAATTCTTAAAATTCTTCCGTTTTTCTCAGAAACGATCGAAACTTTTTACAGCAATGGATTGTATCCTTTACTTGCTAATTTTTTCAGAATTATTCTGGGATGGATACCCTTTTCGATAGGTGATGTTTTGTATTTCTCTTTGATTTTACTGATTGCAAAATGGTTTTGGACCAATAGAAAAAATTGGAAAACCAATTGGAAAGACCAAATTTTATCGATTCTAAGTGTGCTATCTGTTTTTTATTTTTTCTTTCACTTTTTATGGGCACTAAATTATTATCGCTTGCCTCTTTTTGAAAAAATAAAAATTGAACGTAACTATTCAGATGCTGATTTATATTTGTTTACACAAAAAATCATCGCAAGAACCAATGAAGTTCACTTTCAAATTACCAAAAATGACAGCTTAAAAGTCAGCTATCCTTATTCGGAAGAAATTACATTTTCTAAAAACTTAAACGGCTATCAAAAGCTTGCTGTTCATTATCCTTTTTTTAACTACCAAAATCTAAGCATCAAAAAATCTCTTTTTAGTTTACCACTCACCTATATGGGATTTGGCGGTTATTTGAATCCGTTTACCAATGAAGCCCAAGTAAATGAGTTAATGCCTAAATATAACTTACCAACAACGAGTTGTCACGAAATGGCGCATCAAATGGGTTATGCCAGTGAAAGCGAATGTAATTTCATAGGCTTTCTGGCTTCGGTAAATAATAATGATAGCTACTTTAAATATTCGGGTTATAGTTTTGCCCTGCGTTATTGTTTAAACAATTGGTATATTCGGGATGAAAAGATTTATAAGCAACTCTTACAATCGGTTCATCCGGGTATTTTGAAAAATTTTCAGGAAAGTGAAGATTTTTGGCAGCAATATGAAACACCTATTGAAAAAGGTTTTCACGCTTTCTACGACCGCTATTTAAAATTGAATCAGCAGCACGAAGGGATTGAAAGCTACAGCAAATTTATCAATCTATTAGTGAATTATTATAAAACAAGAACTTTATAAATTACTCCACTTCCCATTGACGCAACTTATTCAATTGCTCCTGCTCTTCTAATTCCTCAGTTGAAATTACCTTTAAAAAAGAAGGATGTTGCTCAATGGCATATTCTATTTTCTCTACAATTTCATCAATAGAATCATTATCATAATCAATTTCCAAAGGTTCTTTAATGATAAAAGATTGTAAGATTCCTTTCTTTTTCATTCGAATTCCTTTACGGTCAAAAGAACGACGAAAACCATCAATCACAATAGGGACTACCACTGGGCGGTGTTGTTTAATAATATGTGCAGTACCTTTTCGAACAGGCTTAAAAGAACGGGTTGTACCCTGCGGAAAAGTAATCACCCAGCCATCATTAAGTGCAATTTTGATATTCTCAGTATCATTTGGATTTACTGCCTTTTTTTCTTTGACATCAACACCTTCACAACGCCAGGTTCTTTCCACCGGAATAGCTCCGGCATAGGACAATATTTTAGGTAACCAGCCTGACTGCATCGTTTCCTTGGCCGCTACATAATAAATATTCATCTTAGGTTGCCACAAATAACCAATATTTTTAATCGAATCAATCCTTCCGCTTAAACTTGCATTAAAAACATGAAACATGGCCACTACATCAGCAAAATAAGTCTGATGATTGGATATAAAAAGTACATTGGTATCAGGTAAATTTCGAATAATTTCTGAACCTTCAATTTGCAATTCGTTAAACCCACGATAACGTCTATGAGTACAACTCCCAAAAAAACGGATGAGCCATTTTTTCAGAAATAAAATATGTCCAAAAGGATTTCTTTTCAATAGTCCCATAAACTGTTTAGGTATCTTTTTAAAATTTAAGTTTGCGAAAATATAAAAAATATTGATTATATACTTCTAATACGCTTAAAGTTATGTATTAATTAGCAGATTTAAAAACCGTATTCAACACATCTCTTAATTCACTTAACATCATTGCCGTTGCTCCCCACACTACATAACCCTGAATTTTAAACGCCGGAACATCTATAAACGAAGCATAGGATGTGGATAAATTTTCAACTGTAACAATGGCATCATCTCTAAAAACCGACAAAGGCAATTCGATTACAGCAGCCACTTCCACAGGATCAGGAACAAATTGAATCTCTTCTTTACAAATTCCTAAAAACGGATAGACCATAAAATTACTAGGCGGAATATACAGCGAAGTAAAAGCTTTTACAATCTCAATTTTATTTCGATCAATACCAATTTCTTCCTCAGTTTCTCTGAGAGCTGTTTTTTTTAATTCAAAATCTTCTGATTCAAATTTACCTCCCGGAAAAGCAATTTGAGCCGAATGCACCCCTTTATAAGAATTACGAACAATTAAAACCAAATGCGTTTCATTATCCTTAGGATAAAATAACATAGTTACCGCGGCTTCCTTAGGTTTCGTTTCTTTTAAATTTATTTTAGCCAAAAGTTCTTTGCGCTCAAATGGCATCATCTTTTCGTGCGAAACTAAAGCTGTTAGCGGAGCCTGAACTATAGCAGGGATAAATTGTAAAAAACATTGAAAATCCATAATCAAAAGCTATTTTTGCAAATAATTATATAAATATACTTTAGAAAACAAGTTTGCACAAGTTTTCTAAAACCAAAGCACTAAAAATGTACAGTAAAGAAGAAACACAACGATTAAAAAGAGAATTTTGGGTAACTTTTGCCGAAAAATACCCTAGAAAATGGATGTTATACGACACCAAGATTAAGGATTTCTCTTTTAAATTTTTTGTAGACAACAAAAAAGCTCAGGTTCTTATTGACATTGAGCCTCGTAATAAGGAAAAAAGAATCGCTTATTTTGAAAAATTAGAAGCTTTAAAAAGCATTCTTGAAGAAGAATTTATCAGTGATTTAGTTTTTGAAAAAGACTATGTTTTAGAAAGCGGAAAAACCATCAGCCGCATTTGGGTAGAAAAATCAGGCGTTGGCTTCAGTAACCGCAACAACTGGGATCTTATTTTTGACTTTTACTACGAGAAAATGGATGCTTTGGAGCGTTTTTATCTGGAATACGATGAATTTATTAAGGATATTGAAGTTGAATAAAATCATTTACATCGTAAAGATATTGTATACAATCACGTGATCAGGATAAGTAATATATAATTGCTTTCGGTTGTCTTGTTTTTTTCGGGTAATAATTGCCAACGTACAATCTACGCCATCGTTATCCTTGCAAAGAAAAGAATAAACCAAATCACTCTCTGATTCCGATTCAGGCTGATAGGTTTGAATTTCATACAACTGAATATTTCTGGAATAAACTAGGATTCTGTTTTTATTAGTATCTAATGTTACCGTAATATTTACCAAACTCAAATCAGACCATTTACCCCATTTGCCTTTTTCATTTCTCTCTAAAACACTATAACCGGAAGTTCGAAATTGATACGTTTGACCGTAAGATTGCTGGACAGCAATTCCTAAAAAAAACAGGCAAATATAAAAGCATTTTAATTTTGTCATTTTCAATCTTTTTATCATAAAAAATGGGCAACTGAATTTTTAGCTAACTGATATTCCTGCATCATGTCTGCTACAATTGACCCTGCTGATTTTATTTCATGTATTAATCCGGCAATTTGTCCTATTTCCAATTCTCCTTCTGTCAAATCACCTTCAAATATTCCTCTTTTGGCACGCGCTCTTCCTAATAAAGTGGCTAAATCATCCTTTGTTGGACATTTAGAATACAATTCCTGAACATCATCAAAAAATTTATTCTTTATCAAACGCACCGGTGTCAGCTCTTTTAAAGTTAATTGCGTTCCTCCTTCGGGAGTGTTCACAATAATTTGTTTGAAATTATCATGAGCTGATGATTCAACCGAAGCAGCAAATCGACTACCTATCTGAACGCCATCGGCACCTAAAATCATAGCGGCCAGCATTCCGTTACCTGTGGCTATTCCACCGGCTGCAATAATAGGAATTTTTATTTGTTCTTTCACCATTGGAATCAAAGTAAAAGTAGTCGTTTCTTCACGCCCGTTATGCCCTCCTGCTTCAAAACCTTCAGCAACAATAGCATCAACTCCCGCTTGCTGCGCTTTCAGGGCAAATTTAGTGCTGCTCACAACATGAACTACCGTAATGCCATGCTCTTTTAAATAAGCCGTCCAGGTCATAGGATTTCCTGCCGAAGTAAAAACGATTTTCACTTTTTCTTCGACAATAATTTGCATGAGCGTTTCAATATCAGGATACAGCATTGGAACGTTAACCCCAAAAGGTTTTGATGTCGCTTTTTTACATTTTTGAATATGCTCCCGCAAAATTTCCGGATACATAGAACCTGCTCCTATCAAACCTAAACCGCCGGCATTACTCACTACACTAGCCAATTTATATCCACTTACCCAAACCATTCCAGCTTGAATAATGGGATATTGAATATTAAATAGAGATGTAATACGATTCATGAGTAATTAATTTTTAATAACCTTACCTTCCTTTGAAAATAAATCCGATTTGATTTTATAAAAATAAACTCCTTTGCTCAGTGCTTCTAATGAAAAGGAATCCTTTGGAGTAATTACTTGTTTCTCTATAACTTTTTGACCATAAGCACTATAAAACCAAATCATTCCCGAATTAAAGTTGGGCGGAAAATGAATGGAAACCGAATCGGATGTGGGATTTGGGAAAGCAGCGAAATATTGAAAATCATTTTTCTTTAAAATAGTTCCATTATTTAAAGCCAAATTAAAATCAGGAATTCCATAACCGTAATTATTATTTGGAACATTATATCTACTTGAAGACTGCAACAACAAATCCCTTATTTCCTGATTACTTGCATCTGGATAAGCCTGCCATAAACAAGCTAACATTCCCGAAATAATTGGGGCCGAAAAAGAAGTTCCGTTTGAATAAACCGAATTTCCCTGTGCATCAGATACAATTACATTTTGCCCTAAAGCCATAACTTCAGGTTTAATTCTTCCATCTGCTGTAGGGCCTAGCGAACTAAAAGTAGCTTTTTGTTGGTTCAAATTTACTGCTCCCACAGTAATAACCGATAAGGCATCGGCCGGAGCGCCTACATAAGGATCAGATGTAGCTCCTTCGTTTCCTGCCGAAACAACCACTAACATTCCACGACTAAAAGCAATATCGGCTCCCTTGGAAACAAAAGCAGTATTCCCGTTTCGATCACTGTATTTATGATTATAAGCAGGATTATCAAAATCCGTGTAGCCCAAAGAGCTATTAATAATATCTACACCCAAACTATCGGCCTTTTCAGCAGCTTCGACCCATAAAGATTCCTCTACAGGATTTTCAGAACTAACATCTTCAGTAACAAACAAATAATAAGACGCATCAATAGCAGTTCCTACCAAAGCATTGTCGCCATAAGCAGCCATTGTAGATAACACATTCGTTCCATGAGAGTCGAGCGTATACAAACTATTGTTTCCTGATACAAAATTATAGCCTCCCAAAATTTGATGATTATCTCTTAAACGTTTAAAAGCAACTGATTGATCTACTCCTACAAAACCGGCATCCAAAACTGCAATTATTTTCCCTGCACCTTTATAATTTTGCTGATGCAAATATTGCCCGTTTAACATCTCTATTTGCGAAGCAAAACCAGTTGTTGCTGTAGTCATCTTTTCTTTCTTTTGCTTATTCCCCTCAGAAAGAACAACTTTAGATTTTGAAACAATTTTATTCGTAACATTTAAAATTTTATCCGCAAAATCAACCCGATCTACAAAAGAATAGGTCTTCAAAGCATTAATATCGTTTTGTGAACCACGCACATGAATAGCATTCATCCATTTGGATTTAGCCATCACTTTTATACCGGAAACTGCTTTTATAATATTAATAAAATCCTGATTGATGGGAATATCTTTAAAATCCAATGCTATATTTTGATTCGTTCTTCTGTCTATTGCTCGCTGCGACAGCATTTGCAAAGGATTATCAAAATAATACTGTTCGTTTACCTTGACTTTAAAATATACCCAAGCGTCTTCCTGAGAAAGCACAGAAAGTGGAAAGTAAACAAAAAATAGTATGATGTACTTTTTCATAAAAGCAGTGAATAAAAAAAGTGATTAATCTCTGTAGAAATTAATCACTTAAATATAGAATTATTTTTTAAAAGTACAACTAGGAAATAACTCCCGAACCAATTAATTCGTCACCAATGTGCCAGGCCACAAATTGCCCTTCGGTAATGGCAGATTGCTGTTGACTAAACGAAACATACAATCCGGATTCAAATTGATGTAAAGTGGCGTCCTGTAATTCCTGACGGTAACGAATTCTAGCTTTTACTTTCATTGTTTCACCATTGGTTAAAGCCATATCAGTACGAATCCAATGTACCTCAGAAGGCGCAACACACAAAGCTTTTCTAAACAATCCCGGATGATGACTTCCCATCCCAGTATAAATCGTATTCGTTTCTACATCAGTTGCAATTACGAATAAAGCCTCAGCAGTACCTCCTACATTTAATCCTTTTCTTTGCCCTACTGTAAAATAATGTGCTCCCTGGTGCTTTCCTACTACTTTACCCATTTCAGTTGTGTACTTAATGGGTTTTGCAGCTAAAGCCAAAGCGTCTTCTGTTGTCAAATCTTCAGAAACCGAATTATTGTAAACCGGATTATCTTTATCGATTTGGACAATAATTCCGTCTTTAGGTTGTAATTTTTGCTGTAAAAATTCAGGAAGACGTACTTTTCCAATAAAACACAATCCTTGAGAATCTTTCTTTTCGGCAGTTACTAATTCCATTTCGGCTGCAATTTCACGCACCTGAGGTTTTGTTAATTCGCCAATTGGGAATAAAGCTTTCTCTAATTGTTCCTGCGATAACTGGCAAAGAAAATACGACTGGTCTTTATTGTTGTCTACTCCCGAAAGCAATTGATAAACTGTTTTTCCATTGACCTCTGTTTCACTTTTTCGACAATAATGTCCGGTAGCCACATAATCGGCACCCAAACTTAAAGCAATTTTCATGAAAACATCAAATTTGATTTCGCGATTACAAAGTACGTCCGGATTAGGAGTACGACCTTTTTCATATTCGTTGAACATATAATCAACGATTTTTTCTTTGTATTGCTCACTTAAATCAACTGTTTGAAACGGAATCCCCAACTTTTCAGCGACTAACAAAGCATCGTTACTATCTTCTAACCACGGGCATTCATTTGAAATCGTCACCGAATCATCATGCCAGTTTTTCATAAAAAGACCTATAACCTCATAGCCTTGTTGTTGCAACAAATAAGCTGCAACACTCGAATCTACTCCACCAGAAAGTCCAACTATTACACGTTTCATTCTAAAATCTGTTTTTTTGGGTGCAAAGGTACAAAGTTTTTAAACGATATGATTCATTATAACATTTCGTTTAAATATATATCCTTTTTTAAACTACTTGGACTTCAAAGTTTTCTTTGGCTGCGGATTATTTACATTTACCTCATCTGTTAATTTTCCATTCTCGAAAAATTGCCAGACTCCAGTTTTTTTTCCGTTCACAAATTTACCCTTAGAAACAATCATATTATCTACGTCTCTAAAAATCGCCAAACCATCGTATTGATTGTCTTTGAAAGTAGCCTCTTCAAGCACATATCCTTTTTCGGAATACTTCTTAGAACTACCGTTCTTCAAATTATTTTTATAATAAGTTTCTTCAGCAATTTTCCCGCTTGGAAAAAATACTGAACGCAAACCTTCTAACTTTCCGTTTTTATAATTCTCTATGGTCATAACAACAGTTGACGCATGATGGTAATATTTCCATTCGCCTTCAAACAATTTATTGACTACTTTACCTTCGCTAACTTTGTTTTTATTTTGATCATAAAAAACAGTGTAAGCCACATTATCATTAGTATTAAAAGTTCGGGTTGCAATAACAGTTCCGGCCTTGGTATCATCAAAAAATTTAAACTCACCTACTTCCTTACCATGCGAAAAAGTGCCTTCATAACGAACTCTTTTTGACTCCGGATAAAAACCTCTCCACAAACCATCTTTTTTACCGCCTGCATCTACTTTGTTAAAATCATTTTGCGCCTGAAGACTACAAACACAAATGCATAAAAAGACAATCAAACTGATTTTTTCTATTATCTTCATGAAACTATTTTTGTTACTAAAACGAATTTATCGAATAATAAATTATCTATAAAACCAAAAAATCCCGTCCCGATAGCTATCGGGACGGGATTACTTTTTCAAATAAAATTATTTCTTTTTATTTTGTTGCGCTTTCATTGCTTCTTGTTGCGCCATCGCTTCTTGAAGCTTTTGCTGAAACTTACTTTGTTTCTTAGGCTCTTTCTTTTTGTTCTCCTGGATTTCGGCGTGAATTTTATCACTGTCGATAATGTAATTTTTAATCACTAACATAATTCCGATTGTAATAGTGTTAGAAATAAAATAATACAAACTCAATCCTGAAGCATAACTATTAAAGAAAAACAACATCATCAATGGCGAAATATACACCATTACTTTCATCATTTTAGCCATATCCGGCATACCTTCCTGCTGTGGTGTTGCCATTTGTTGGTCTCCAGTTGTCATTTTCATATAGAAGAAAATTGCAATAGAAGCTAAAATTGGGAACAAACTAATATGATCTCCATAAGCCGGAATATGGAAAGGCAATTTATAAACCGAATCAAATGATGATAAATCATCTGCCCATAAGAAACCTTTATGTCTTAATTGAATCAAAGCCGGGAACAATTGGAATAAAGCATAGAAAACAGGCATTTGCAGCAAACCAGGTACGCAACCTGCCATAGGATTTACTCCAGCTTTGTTGTAAAGCTTCATTGTTTCCTGTTGTTTCTTCATTGGCTCATCTTTGTATTTTTCACCAATTTCAGTGATTTCAGGACGTAAAACCTTCATCTTAGCCTGAGACAGGAATGATTTATAAGTTACCGGTGACATAACTAATTTTACTAAAATCGTAAACAACACAATAGCCCATCCTTGAGAAATGAACATACTTAAGAAAGTATAAGCCGGAATAAAAAGAAAACGGTTAATCCATCCGAAAATCCCCCATCCTAAAGCAACGATATCCTCTAAGTTTCTGTCGTATGACTTTAATAATTTGTAATCAGTAGGACCGTAGTACCAATTCATTTTTTGGTCTATCTCTCCATTTTTGAAAGCTAATGGAACTACAGTTTTAAATTGTTTGGTAAATATTGTATCCTTATCATCATCATTTACTAAATTATTAGAATACAATTCAACTGTTTTAAACGGCTGTTCTGTCAATAAAATTGAAGAGAAAAAATGTTGTTTGTAAGCTACATAAGAAACCTCTTCTACTGTTTCGGTTTTATCATGTCCTTGTCCTAAATAATCTTTTTTATCACCTTCATACTCATAATACAATTCAGTATAACGGTTTTCATAAGAAACACTTTTTTCATTAGCATAGGTTTTTAAAGCCCATTCTAATTGCAAAGGTTTATTATTCTTTAAAATGGTATTTAATCCTTGCGATTGAATATCAAAATCTAACATATAATCGTTAGCTTTCAACACATACTTATAAGCTAAATAAGAAGTTTCAGAAGCTTTCAATTTCATTGTCAAAATTTGGTCTTCACCATTTTTTGTCAAGGTAGGCTCAAAATAAAGGTCTTTAGAGTTTAAAGTATGATTATCAACAGTTGGTAATTGTAAATTAAACTGAGCATTATTGTTTTTAATCAATTCTACTAATTTACCAGAATCCTTTTGATTCTGTTCAAAATCTTTTAAAGTAGCACTAACAATATACCCTCCTTTATTTGCAATTGTAAGTTTTACTAATTTATTTTCAATAGTAGTAAACGCATCTTTTGCAGAAGGTAAAGTAGCTGAATAAGCAAAACTTCCTAAGGTTTTTTGCAACTGAGCCAATTTTAAAGTATCATTTAGACCAGCAGCAGTATTAATTTTAGCTACATTATCTTGAGTTTTTGAGCCTTTAACAACCAATTCATTTTTAGTTTTCTCTGCTGCAAGTTCTGCCTCAGAAGGTTTGTTTTGGTACATTATCCAAAGTAGTATACCGAAAATCAATACAAAACCAATCAGCGAATTGGGGTCAAACTTTTTTTCTTCCATTTTTATTACAAATTATTATCCCGACTTTTATGTCAAATTATTTAATTCTAATTGCAGAAATTGACTTATTTCTTTTTTGCTTTTACAGCAGCAGCCACAAAGTTCACAAAAAGTGGGTGCGGATTAGCTACCGTACTCTTATATTCAGGATGGTACTGAACTCCAATAAAGAATGGATGATCTTCAATCTCAACAATCTCTACTAATCCTGTATCCGGATTTACTCCTGAAGCTTTTAAGCCAGCATTATTTAATTCTTCTGCATAAGCACTGTTAAACTCATAACGATGACGGTGACGTTCTTGAATTAATGTTTGACCATAAATTTGATACGCTAAAGTACCTGGCTTAATTTCACATTTCCAAGCACCAAGACGCATTGTACCTCCTTTATCGGTTACATTTTTTTGCTCTTCCATTAAGTTCACTACCGGATGAGGTGTTTGATCGTTCATCTCAGTAGAATTTGCCTCAGCATAACCTAATACATTTCTTGAATATTCAATAACCGACATTTGCATTCCTAAACAAATTCCGAAGAATGGCATTTTGTTTTCACGTGCATAACGTACAGCAGTAATTTTTCCTTCAATACCTCTTTCTCCAAATCCCGGAGCTACTAGAATAGCATCGATATCTTTAAATTTCTCTTCAATATTTTCACTATCAATATACTCAGAGTGAATAGAAACAACATTTACTTTAGTTTCATTTGCTGCACCAGCATGAATAAAAGCTTCTAAAATAGACTTGTAACAGTCCTGCATTTCTACATATTTCCCAATCAAACCAATGTTTACAGTATGTTTTGGGCTTTTTAATCTTTTTAAGAAAGTGTTCCAATTTTTCAAATCCGGAGCCGCTTTCTTAGGTAAATCTAATTTTTTCAATGCAACTACATCAAGACCTTCTTCTAACATTAAATTAGGTACTTCATATATTGTTGATGCATCGATAGATTGAATAACCGCTTCTCTTTTTACGTTACAGAATAAAGCCAACTTACCTCTTAATTCATTAGAAAGTTCATGCTCTGTTCTACAAACTAAGATATCTGCTTTAATTCCGCTTTCCATCAAAGTTTTAACCGAGTGTTGTGTAGGTTTTGTTTTCAATTCACCTGCAGCAGCCAAATAAGGAACTAAAGTAAGGTGAATTACAATTCCGTTATTTTCCCCTAATTCCCAAACTAATTGACGAACCGATTCAATATATGGCAATGATTCAATATCACCTACAGTACCACCAATCTCAGTAATTACGATATCATAGTCACCTGTTTTACCCAGTAACTGAATTCTATCTTTAATTTCGTTAGTGATATGAGGAACAACCTGAACTGTTTTCCCTAAAAATTCTCCTCTTCTTTCTTTTTCAATAACGGAAAGATAGATTCTTCCGGTAGTTACATTGTTTGCCTGAGAAGTAGGAACGTTCAAGAAACGCTCATAGTGCCCTAAATCTAAGTCTGTTTCTGCTCCATCATCAGTCACATAACATTCTCCATGCTCATAAGGATTTAATGTTCCTGGATCAACATTAATATAAGGATCAAATTTTTGAATAGTAGTTCTATACCCTCTTGCCTGTAATAATTTTGCTAAAGATGCTGCTATAATTCCTTTTCCCAAAGAAGAAGTAACCCCTCCAGTAACAAAAATATATTTTGTTTGATTCATGTTGTTCTAGTTTGTATTGTCGTTGTGTAAAAAACGTGGCAAAAATACGATTATAAATTTAGATTATGCTAATTTGGAAATGAGATAATTTGCAAAAATGACTTTTGCCAACTCAAAAATAAAAACCTCATTAATTTATTAAATCAATGAGGTTTTGGGTATCTTTTTTTGATATTTCGTATCAATTCTTCTAAGCCATTCAATTTTAATTCATAAACCAATTTTAACTGCTCCCCTAATTCTCCTTTAGGAAAGCCTTTATTGTGATACCACACCACATAATGCTCTGGTAAATCTATTAAAAAACGCCCTTCGTATTTACCAAAAGGCATTTGCGTATACGCTAATTTTACTAGTTGTTTTTGATAGGAATCCATTAAAAAAAATGTACTTTATATTGGCACAAGGTACATTTTTAGTTAAAAATTAATGTATACAAATTTATTTTTTTTAAGAGTCTGTTTTTGTTTCCTCAAGTAAAACCATTTATCACGAGACCAGCCATTAAAAATTGCATTTAAAAAACTAAATCAACTGATTTTTTAACACAATATCAACTACAAATAATACAATTATTATATCTTTGGAAAGGTATTTCAAATTTAAACACAAAAGAAATGAATAAAATAATTACAGCGTTAACATTGTACATTACTTTTCTAACAGGACATTCGCAAAATTTAAAACTTTACATGGATCAAAACACTCATAAATTTGGTTTTAAAGACCCTAATGGAAAAACAATTATTCCTGCAAAATATGATTATGCTGGCGAATTCAAAGAAGGATTCTCAGCCGTTGAATTAAATTCTAAATGTGGCTTTATAAATACTGCAGGAAAACTAATCATTCCACTTAAATACGAAGAAACATATAATTTCAATTACGGAAGAGCAGCCTTTAAACTTAATGGAAAATGGGGCTTTATTGATAATCTAGGAAAAGAAATTATCCCACCAGAATACGATTCAGTAAATGAATTTTCAGACGAACTTGCACCTGTTAAACTAAACAACAAATATGGTTTTATAAATAAATTTGGAAAAATTATTATACCATTAAAATATGACAGAGTGACTAATTTTTCTGAAAAACTCGCAGCAGTCAAACTAAATAAAAAATGGGGCTTTATAGATTATACTGACAAACTAATCATTCCGATAGAATACGAGAGTGCAGATAGCTTTTATGAAGGACTTGCATCAATTAAGTCGAATGGAAAATACGGTTTTACTGATAAATCAGGAAATTTAATTATCCCACCAAAATACGAAGCCGTAGAAAGATTTTCAAAAGGGTTTGCTGAAGTTAAACTGAATAAAAAAAGGGGGATAGTAAACAATTTGGGAAAAGAAATCATCCCTATTAAATATGACCAAGTAAGCTCTTTTTCAGAAGGACTCATTGCAGTCAGGACAAATGGAAAATGGGGTTTTTTAGATATGTCTGGCACAGAAGTTATACCTATAATTTATGAGAACGTTTCAGGTTTCCGTAAAGGAGTTTCTAAAGTCCGATTAAATGGTCAATATTTAGCAATTGACAAAACAGATAAACAGATAAAATAGAACTGATTAACCATTTAAACGATCTACTGAAATTATCTTAAAAAAAGCTTTAAACTAGAAACAATTTAAAATCAAAAAACACAACACAAAGACAGCTGACTTTGTATTGTGTTTTTTTTTTGATAAGCATCGAACGATAATTTCCCTTACATTAATTAGCTACTTTTAAAGTCAGATCACTATCATAATACATGATATAAATACCCTTGTTAATATACCCTCCGCCTTCTTTTTTACTATATTCAAACTTATTCTCGAATTGTTCCGTCACCGATGAATCGACTGTTTCTTCAAATGATTTATTTTGCATCAAACGAATCATTGCATCAAAAGTCACATCAAATCCTCGAGTTGCATAATCACTTGGAGTGATTGAATTCAACTTTTTAAATTTTGCATCAAAAGCAATTCCCTCAGGCGTTAAATTATCTCTGGTAACAGAAGGATACATTAATTTCAACTTAACTAAATTTAAAAAACTAATCTCATCAGAATCCAAAGTATCATTAGGTTCCAAAATTACTAACTGAACCTGATAATGAGGCATTGCACTCACCAATGCAGTAATTGTCGTTTTAACCATCCAGGTATTAGCCGTTTCTAATAAGACATAATTCACCACATTAGGAAGCAACATTGCCTTTAAACCTTCTGCCGAAACCGTTCCATTTGTATTCAACGGAACTAATCGAACATCTTTTTGATTTTGCTGTAAATACTGAATTACCGAAATCTTTTTCTTATCTACAACCGCAACAATATTCCCTTTTTTAGCACGCATAAAATCAAACATTCTTGTTTTCAACATCTCATTGGTTGGAACTGTTTGATACAAATTAGAAATTGGATTTCCCAAATCTTTAGACAATGGCGAAATCACAGGAACATTATTTGCGCTCAATAAACGGGCAGCAGCTTCTGCATTATTCTGATAAAAAGGCCCAATAACCGCATCAGCACTTTGCAAATTATTAGTATTTATAATCGCAGCAACATTCGAACTGTTTTTAGTTTCTTCTGAATCATAAATACTAACATCAATTGGCAAGCCTAATGTTTTCGCAGAGTCAATAGCCATTAAAGCACCTGCATAAAAATCCAAAGTCATATTTAAAAACTTATCTTTTTTCAACCTTGAAGCAACAGTATTTAAAGTATCTCCCTGAACCTTAGCTACATTAAACGGCAATAGTAAAGCCAGTTTTTTTCGTTCCCCTGATTTATTTTTTGGGGCCAAATCAACAACTTCTTTACTTTCAAATCCTGTTGCTAATGAAGTACCAGCAGGCAATTTTATCACCATTCCTGTTTCAACTCCATTTTTTAGTTCCGGATTCAAAGCCACTAATTCTTCCTGTGACATACCAGACATCTTTGACAAACTATACAAAGTTTCTTTAGGTTTTACTTCATAAGAAATATACTTTGGCGCATTAATAACTTTTGCTGGAACAACCTCAGTCTTCTTAACCGGATTTCCTTTTATCAACAAATGATAACCCACAGTTAAATTAGAAACAATTTCAGGATTTTTCTTTTCTAATTCGGCAACTGTTATTCCGTATTTTTTAGCAATAGAAAACTTAGTTTCCTTAGGAAGCACATCATGATAAATAGGGGCGTTTAAAGAATTCAGCATTTTTTTTGAAGGAATAACCAAAATCTGATCAATTTGCAAACCATCCGTTTCCAAAAAGGGATTGGCTTTCTTTAAATCAGCATCCGATATATTGTATTTTTTCTCAATCCCAAACAAAGTCTCTTTTGGCATCACTTTATGTTTTACTTCTGCCGAACTATTCGAAGTTTTCGATTCCATTTTTGACGAAACTGACGTTTTAGGCAAGCCTGCCGACTTTGAAGGAATCAACAACACCATTTTAGAACTTAATTTCCTTTGTGCATCAGGATTCAATTTATAAATATCATAAGGCGTAACCTGATATTTCTTGGCAATATCATTTATAGTTTCTCCCGTTTCAACTTTATGTGTTATAGTCCCTTGCGCAAGAACAACATTTACAAACATTAAAACCGGAATCCAAATTGCAAAAAAATACTTCATTCTATATTTTTATTTAAATTTTATATGCACTTAAAAGAAAACGGCACCAAATTTATATTTCAAAATCTGATACCGTTTTTATAATAACTACGAAAAGCCAACTAGCCTTTTCTATTATTCCCACTCAATTGTTGCTGGTGGTTTTGAACTAATATCATATACTACTCTGTTCACACCTCTTACCTTGTTGATAATGTCATTTGACACTTTCATTAAGAAATCATAAGGCAAGTGAACCCAGTCAGCAGTCATACCATCGGTAGATTCTACAGCACGAAGCGCTACTACTTTTTCATAAGTACGCTCGTCACCCATAACACCAACACTATTTACAGGAAGCAAAATCGCTCCTGCCTGCCAAACTTTATCATATAATCCCCAAGATTTTAATCCTTCGATAAATACCGAATCAACTTCTTGTAAGATTCTAACTTTCTCTGGTGTAATATCTCCCAAAATACGGATAGATAATCCAGGACCAGGGAAAGGATGTCTTCCTAACAATTCAGGATCAATACCTAAACTCGCTCCTACTCTACGTACCTCATCTTTAAAAAGCATACGCAAAGGTTCCACAACTTGTAATTTCATAAAATCAGGCAAACCACCCACATTATGATGCGATTTGATTGTTGCAGATGGTCCTTTTACAGAAACTGACTCAATTACATCAGGATAAATAGTTCCCTGAGCTAACCATTTAACATCTTCTAACAAATGAGATTCATCGTCGAAAACTTCGATAAATACTCTTCCGATAATTTTACGTTTTGTTTCCGGATCACTTACTCCTGCCAATTCTGACAAGAAACGCTCTCCTGCATCTACTCCTTTAACATTAAGTCCCATTCCTTTGTATTGATTCAATACATTTTGGAACTCATTTTTACGAAGTAAACCATTATTAACAAAAATACAATATAGGTTTTCACCAATTGCTTTATTCAATAAAACCGCAGCTACCGTTGAATCAACACCTCCAGAAAGTCCAAGAACTACTTTATCGTTTCCGATTTTTGCTTTCATTTCAGCAACAATTTCCTCAACAAAAGCATTTGGCGTAAAGTTTTGTGGAACTTGTGCGATCTTCACTAAGAAGTTCTCTAACATTTGTTTCCCATCCGTTGAGTGATATACCTCAGGGTGGTATTGAATTGCATAAGTAGTTTCGCCTTCAATTTTGTAAGCCGCAAATTCCACATCATGTGTACTTGCTAATTTCACACCATTTGTTGGCAAAGCCTTAATACTATCACTATGACTCATCCAAACCTGACTGTTTGCAGAAACACCTTCAAAGAAAACTTCGTCTTCCTTAATATAAGACAAATTAGCTCTTCCGTATTCTCTGGTATTAGAAGCCGCTACTTCTCCACCGCTAAAGTGTGATAAATATTGCGCTCCGTAACATACCGCAAGCAAAGGCATTTTCCCTCTGATTTGAGATAAATCAGGATGCGGTGCATCTTCTGAACGAACAGAAAATGGACTTCCTCCTAAAATTACAGCTTTATAACTTGATAAATCCGAAGGGATATTATTGTATGGAAAAATTTCGCAGAATATATTTAATTCGCGAACTCTACGCGCAATCAACTGAGTGTATTGCGAACCGAAATCTAAAATAAGTACGTTGTGTTGCATGGGCGCAAAATTACTTTTTAAATTTGGATTGCAAAAGTGGATTTTTGAAATTTTTTATTTTTTTTCTTTTCTATTTCCTTCCCTTACAATCTTATAATAACACGCTAATAACACATTTCTTTCCTACTCTTTTATAATAACAAATTTCCCTTTAACACCTTTATCCCAGTTATCCCAATATTCCGAACGAACTAAAACCCCATGATCATCATAAATTTTAAATTCACAAGTATTCCCTCCTGAACTTCCTTTACTAAAAGCCTCCATCTCAAAAACATTAAATCCTTCATTCAAATTAAAAACAAATTGCCCATAACTTGAATACAACTCCATAATACCTCCTATCATTTGATTATTAATGGTAGCTTTAATTAAATCACCATCTATACTTATGTAATCCCGATACTGTACAACAAAATATTTGGACTTTGTTCGGATTTCTCCAAAATTTTTATCAATCTTAACCAAAAAACGATCATCTTCTTTCAAACCTTCGCGAACCAAAGTTTTATTCAAATCTTTTGTCATCTTTTCCATTACTCTGTCTCCGGGATTTGCAAACTCATTGGTTTGTTCCATCGAAAAAGATTTGGTTTGACCTATTTCGTATTTAGAGAAAGAAGGTAATGTTTGCTCTGGTTTTTTTAATAAATCAGGAGCTTTAATTACGGGAGCTTGCGCACTCACAGATGGCGTTACTTTCTTAGGAGCAACTTTATTATTTAATGGTGCGATAGGCTTGAACTTCTTACCAAACTCAGTTTGAGCAAAGCTGTTCATTGCAAAACACATCATTACAACTAACAGAAACTGCTTCATAATAATTTAAATTTTGTTTTAGTTAACTATCCTAAGTATCAACAAATATACCAAGCTTTAATTTTATAAAACAAAACCCATCCTGAACATTAAAGAAATTTTAACCAAAAAAGGAATTTTGAAATTTATTCCTTTTCTACAATAATGGTCGCCTTATACCCCTGAGCAATATTCCATTGGTTAGATGAAATTACTTCACCTTTATCATTATAGATTTTAAATTCGGCAGTATTAGGCGCTGCATAGCCTTCGTTCAACGCTTCGATATCTATACGGTTCACTCCTTTTACTAATTCAACATCAAACCCCTGAACTTCTCCGTCCAAAAGCACTTCTGGCTGAACAATCACATAATTTAAAAAAACACGTACTTTATCACCATCAACATAAGCTGCATCACGATATCTCACCTTTGCTGTCCCAGAAGCCGTTTTAACAACACCAAAATCCTGATCTCTTTTAGCTAATTTCTCAGCATCTTTCTCCTCTTTTTGTGGCACCACAAAAGTATTCTTTTCTAAACCGGTTATTTCGTAAGCTTTTATTTTTTCGAAATCCTTAGTATTAAACTTCACATCCTTAATTGGTGCTTCTTTTTTCTTTTTTACCGGAGTAGCTTTAACCTTAAACTCACTTCCAAATTCTTCCTGAGAGAATGCTGTTGTGAACATCCCAAAAACAAAAGCCAAAACAAAAAATTGACCCTTAAAACTAAAATATTGTTTCATCTTTTTACCTATTAAATTAAAAAACTGTACTCAAAAAAACGACTTTTCAGAAGTTATTCCAAATAGATAACCATAAACTTTTCATTTTATTATAAATCAAACAAAAACAATGCTATTTGATAAACCCAAAAACCTTGTTTTTTATTTTAGTATTTTTTATAAATTGCAAAAAATAATTAATTCTTAATCAGAGAATCATCTCTCTAAAAATCAAACAATTACACCAAATGAAAAGAGAAAACATTTTGACAGGATCTCCATGGGAAGACAAAATGGGATATTGTCGCGCAGTTCGTATTGGAAACATCATTGAAGTTTCAGGAACTGTAGCAATTGTTGACGGCGATAAAGTAAAAGCTGATGACGCACACGCTCAAACCTTGAACATTTTAGAAAGAGTTGAAAAAGTATTGGAAGACTTAAACGCCAGCATGAAAGATGTTATTCGTACTCGTATTTTCACTACTGATGTAACAACATTTGAAGCTGTAGCTACGGCTCACGCAAAATTTTTCAAAGACATCAAGCCTACAACTGGTTTTTACGGAATCAACCAATTAGTAGCTCCTGAATATCTTGTAGAAATTGAACTTACTGCTGTTATTGCAGAATAATTTCAATCCTAAAAATACTTCGAGCGCACAAAAGCAACCACTATTCAAATTGCTTTTGCTGCGCTCGAAATCTATACCAAAGAATCTGAAGCCTATTAAAAATGAATTTTAAAAAAAACATCCTCCTT
Organism: Flavobacterium flavipallidum; assembly: GCF_038289905.1. Taxonomy (NCBI): domain Bacteria; kingdom Pseudomonadati; phylum Bacteroidota; class Flavobacteriia; order Flavobacteriales; family Flavobacteriaceae; genus Flavobacterium; species Flavobacterium flavipallidum. Next base: position 92,743 of record NZ_JBBYHU010000007.1, read on the forward strand.
TCTTTTAAATGGATTTTAATCTGTGCTTTAATTGGCATGCTTTCAGGTTCAGCTTCTGCGTTTTTTTTAATGAGTCTGGAATGGGCTACTCAAACTAGGAATCAAAACTTTTGGTTAATTTGGTTTTTACCCGTTGGAGGATTATTAATAGGCTTACTGTATCATTATTACGGAAAAGAGGTAGTAAAAGGCAACAATCTTTTACTGGAAGAATATGAAAACCCTCAAAAAACAATTCCGCTCAAAATGGCTCCTTTTGTACTTTTAGGAACCATTATCACACATCTTTTTGGAGGTTCGGCAGGTCGTGAAGGCACAGCCGTGCAAATGGGAGGCGCAATAGCAGATCAATTTAGCCGAATTTTTAAACTCGATGCTTCTGACCGAAAAACACTTATCATTTTAGGGATTAGCTCTGGTTTTTCCGCTGTTTTTGGAACACCACTTGCCGGCGCCATTTTTGCCTTAGAAGTAGTTTATTTTTGTAAAATCAACTTAAAAAGTAGCATTTTATCTTTTGTTGCTGCTTATTTTGCTCACTACACGGTTAGCCTTTGGCCGGTTCATCATACGCATTATTCCATTCCATTTACACCTGAATTAAATTTAGAAAATTTACTTTGGATAATTCCAGTTGGTGCAATTTATGGTTTAGCAGCTATGTTATTTTCAAGAAGTACTCATTTTTGGAGTCGCTTATTTTCAAAAACAATATCTTATCCTCCTATGCGTCCTTATGTAGGCGGAATTATTTTTGCCGTGGTGGTTTATTATTTTAACGTAACTAAATTTGTAGGCTTAGGAGTTCCTGCAATTGTAGAAGCATTCAGTATTCGCAGTGATAATTATGATTTCTTACTCAAAATCTTGTTCACCGGATTCACTTTAGGAGCAGGTTTTAAAGGAGGTGAGGTAACCCCTTTGTTTTTTGTAGGCGCAACATTAGGGAGTGCTTTATCCGGATACGTTCCGCTACCAATTGCCCTTTTAGCCGGAATGGGATTTGTAGCAGTTTTTTCGGGTGCCACCCACACCCCTATTGCCTGCACTGTTATGGGAATTGAACTCTTTGGTTTAGAAAGTGCTGTTTTCATAGCCCTTGCCTGTTTTATAGCTTACATCTCTTCTGGTTCTATTGGCATTTATCACTCGCAAACAGTAGGAGGAATCAAACACCAATTGTATGAAAAATTCAGAAGGAATAAACTTGATGATTTTTAAGTAAATTCTCAAATAAATTTTATATCATTGTAATACATATCGTATGTAAAATTTATTCTTATGGCTTTTGGATTTCCTGCTTCACATATTCAATATATCCCATACAATCATCTATCAAAAATAGAATTCCTATATTATTCTATTAAATCCTGCCAAAACCTAAATTGGAAAATTTTAGCAATAAATGAAAAGGAATTGATTGCAGAAACAAATCCTAAACAAGAAACTTGGAACGAAAAAATAACAATTAGTTATGAAAACGAAGATGGCTTCATTCTTAGTTCCAGTAATGGAAACCAAATTTATGACAAGGGCAGAAACTTAAAAAACACGGATTCTTTTTTTGATGCTTTTAACGACATAAAAAAGGAACAACCTACAACTACTCTGGATCAAAATAACATAACCGAAACAATAAACAGCACAAAAGAAAGCATTCTGAATGCAACAGAAAAAGAGTGTTCGGTCAATAATTTTTATTCTTTTCTGTCTATTTTCACACCTACAAAAGGCTATTTCATTACTCCGATATTGATTTATATCAACTTTATCATTTTCTTTTTGATGGTGTTTTCAGGGGTTAACTTTTTCAAACCTCAGCTATCCGATATTATCAATTGGGGAGCCAATTACAATCTTTTAACAGTGGAAAATCAATGGTGGAGATTATTTAGCTGCTTATTCATTCATTTGGGTTTCTTTCATTTACTTATTAACTCCATCGCTCTAGGCTACGTAGGACTTTTAATTGAATCTTACTTAAGCCGTCTAGGATTCCTGATTTGCTACATTGCTTGTGGCTTATTAGCCAGTTTATCTACTATTTATTGGTATGATAAAATAATAAGTGCAGGTGCATCAGGAGCCATTTTTGGAATGTATGGCATTCTATTAATCATCATTCTAACTAAGTCGATTAATAGAAAACTAACTTCAAACACGATAACACTTACCATTGTTTTTATAATACTCAACATCATTAACAGTTTCAAAGAGGGAATCGATAGTGCAGCGCATATTGGAGGACTTATATCCGGACTTTTATTTGGAATTATTCTTACCATTTTAAATTCAAAAAGAAAAGCTGCTTTAATATTCATTTTTGCATTTTCATTAATTACCATTCCACTACTTTCCTACAATATTATATCAAAAAAAATCTATGTCTATCAGTTTTTTGAATACGAAAACAAAATGCAAGAATTCATCGACATGGAAAAAATGGCTTTGGAAGCTTACAACGTACATGTAACTGATGAAGAATCAAAAAAAGAGTTGTTGTACATGATTGAATCCAGAGGTATTTATTACTGGGAAGAAAACATTAAACTCATGAAAGAAGCCGACTTACTGTACTTACCCGAAGAAAATCACAAAACAATTAAATCTATTATAAAATATTGCGAATTAAGAATTAAATTATATAGAACAGCTTATCTAAAAATAAAATTCAATTCGAACAGATATGACGAAGAACTAGATAATTTAAACCTTAAAATCGCATCAATTTTAGACAAATTAAACAAAGATAAAAAAGAATAAAATCCTGTTAACGAATTCATAGTTTACATTAAAAAAATGTAAATTCGCAAACTATGAAAATACAAGATATACAAGCAATTCAGACTTTATTGGCTACGCCAAAAAAAATCGCAATTATTCCGCACCGCAATCCTGACGGAGACGCTATGGGTTCTACTTTAGGACTTTATCATTTTTTAAAGAAAAACAATCACGAAGCTACTGTAATTTCACCAAACGAATTTCCAGATTTCTTAGCCTGGCTTCCCGGCTCAGAAACCGTTCAAATATTTGAAAAAGACACAGAAAACTGCACTCAAATTTTAAAAGAAGCCGAGATTGTTTTTACACTTGACTTTAATGCTTTTCATAGAACTGGTGAAATGGAAAAAACACTGGAAGTTTTAGATACGACTTTCATAATGATTGACCATCATCAAAAACCAGATGAATACGCTACCTATATGTATTCTAACACATCCTTCGGTTCTACCTGCGAAATGCTATACAACTTCATTTTCTATTTAGAACAAAAGGATCAAATCGACAAAACAATCGGAACTTGTATTTACACAGGAATTTTAACAGATTCTGGTTCGTTCCGATTTCCAAATACTACCGGAAACACCCATCGAATTGTAGCCGAATTAATTGATTTAGGTGTTGAGAACACTATTATTCCTAATTTACTTTTTGACAACAGCTCTTACAATCGCTTACAATTATTAGGTCAGGCTTTACAAAATTTAAAAGTTATTCCTGAACACAAAACTTCCTACATCACACTTACGCAAGACGAATTAAATAGTTTTAATCATGTAAAAGGCGATACAGAAGGAATTGTTAATTATGGTTTAAGCATCAAAGGAATTCAGTTTACAGCTATTTTTATCGAAAATAAAGATGAAAACATTATCAAAATTTCATTCCGTTCTCAAGGTGGATTTGATGTTAATGAATTTGCAAGAGCTCATTTTAATGGTGGAGGACATCGCAACGCTGCTGGTGGAAAATCAACAGTTTCTATGGAGGAAACTATTACTAAATTTGAAAAATTAGTCCAAAATCTAACCCTATAGTTCCATGAAAATAAAACAATTCATCGCTATAAGTTTCATCTTATGTATTATTTTCACCGGATGCAAACAACCACAAGATGCCAGACGACCTATTTCCAGAGCTTCCGGTGTGTTTATGAAAAGATCTATTGAAAGAAATAAAAAACTGGTTGCATCTGAAGAGGATTTAATCAAATCGTTGATGAAAAAAAATCCTAAAATCAGTTATTTTTCTTCAGCTAAAGGATTTTGGTATTATTATGAAACCAAAAATGAAACAGACTCTTTAACTCCAAAAAAAGGAGATGTTGCTTTCTTTAATTACGAATTAAAAGATCTTAACGGAGCTATAATTTATTCGGAAGTACAACTAAGACCTCAGGTGTATCGAATTGACAAGCAGGAAATCATGACTGGAATTCGTGAAGGAATCAAACTAATGCGTAAAAATGAAAAAATTATTTTCTTATTTCCATCACATATAGCCTATGGTTATCATGGTGACAATAAAAAAATAGGTCATAATCAACCTCTTATTTGTTCCATTACTTTAAATGATTTTAAACCAGAGGCCGTTTATAAAAAAGAATTGGAACAAGGTATTACTGAGCGTTTATCTTCATCACAAGACAGCATAAAAAAACCTAGAAAAACTGCTATCAAAACTAAACCAAAAACAAAAGACACCTTAGCACAATAAACTGTTACCAAATGAAAAAAAGCATTCTATTTGTATTATTTCTTATCTGCAGTTTCTATTCTTGCAAAAATGAAAGTGATTATTTCGCAGATGGTATATATGCTAAAATAGACACTAATAAAGGGGTTATCTATTTAGAATTGGATTACAAAAACGCGCCAATAACTGTAGCTAATTTCATCACACTTGTTGAAGGGAAAAATCGCTTTGTTAGCACGGAGTACAAAAAGGGACGTCCTTTTTATGACGGCATGAAGTTTTACCGTGTTATCAAAGGATTTGTAATTCAAACCGGTGATCCTGAAGGAACCGGAACCGGAAATGCCGGTTATAGATTTAAAGACGAATATTTTGGAGAAATTTTTGATAAAGAAGGCTATCTGGCTATGGCTAATAATGGCCCCAATACAAATAGCAGCCAATTTTTTATTACCAGAAACCCAACACCGTGGCTAAACGGAAAACATACTATTTTTGGCCATGTAATTAATGCTGGAATGGAAGTTGTCAATTCTATTAATCAGGATGATGTCGTAAATTCTATTACCATTATCCGAAAAGGCGAAGCAGCTAAGAAATTCAATGCCGTTAAAACATTTGATGATTATTTTGTAATCGAATCTAAAAATCAAAAAATACAAAAAGCACTTGAAGCCCAAAAAGAAAGAATGTATGATAAAAAATACGGGAAAACTATTGTTGCTAAAATCAACTATTTCGGGGCATTAAAAGAAAAGTCAAAAAAAACAGTCTCGGGATTAAAATACATTATTACTCATAAAGGAGGAGGTAAAAAACCAGCGATTGGAACTGTGGTGAAAGTTAATTATGCTGTATTTTCAGAATATGGAGAACTTTACGACACTACTCTAGAAAACGTTGCTGTAGCTTTTGGAAGAATTGATCCTAATCGTGCCACCAATAATGGTTATGTACCGGTAGCTTTTCAAGTTGGCAAGAAAGACGGAATCATTCCCGGATTCACCGAAGGACTTGAAAAATTATCTTTTGGAGATAAAGCTGTATTATTTATACCAGCTTATTTAGCCTATGGACCTGGAGGTGCAGGAAATATTATTCCACCACAAACCAACCTAATTTTTGAAATTGAATTAATTGAACAATAAAATAATACAACCTTTAGAAAACAATACAAATGAAATTTAAAATTTTCTTTTTAGCATTCTTCACTCTGCTCACCTTACAAGCGCAGGAAACATCAAAAAAAGCAGTAAAAAATACACCGCAAGCAAAATCCGTAACAGCAGATGGTATTTTTGCCACCATCAACACAAATAAAGGCGCTATCATTTTACAATTATATTTCGAAAAAACGCCAATTACTGTTGCCAATTTCATTAGTCTTGCACAAGGTAAAAACGAATTTGTTACCGATAGCAAACTTAAGGGAAAACCTTTTTTTGATGGTTTAAAATTCCACCGTGTGATAAGTGATTTTATGATTCAGGGTGGAGACCCGCAGGGAACAGGTGCTGGCGGACCAGGTTATGCCTTTAAAGACGAATTTATTCCTGAATTGAAATTTGAAAAAGGTGGAATTTTAGCAATGGCCAATGCTGGATTGAAAACAAACGGAAGTCAATTTTTTATCACTCATAAAGAAACACCTTGGTTAAATGGAAAACATACCATTTTTGGACATGTCGTACAAGGAATGGATGTCGTTAATAAAATTGCGCAGGATGATATCATCAAAAACATAATAATTACGCAAAAGGGTTCTTTAGCAAAAAAATTCAAAGCCGAAAAAGTATTTGCTAATTACTATAACAACAAAGCCGAAGAAGAAAAAAAAGAAGCTGAAGCTAAAGCTGCAGCCGAAAAAATTCAAAAAGAAAAAATGGCTGCATTAACTACTGAAAAAGTAGCTTATTTAAACAGTCAAAAAACAACTGCAATAACTACGCCTTCTGGATTATCATATAAAATAACACAAAAAGGAAACGGTGCTAAACCTGCTGCGGGAACTACGGTTTATTTTCATTATTCAGGATTTTTTGAAGACGGAAAATTATTTGACAGTAGCCGTGAAGAAATAGCAAAAACCTATAACGTATACAATGAAATGCGAGCTACTCAAGGCGGTTACAACCCATTCCCTTTTGAAATAGGTAAAAAAGACGGCATGATTCCAGGATTCATTGAAGCAATCAACTTACTATCCTTTGGAGACAAAATGATTGCTTTTATACCTGCTAAATTAGCATATGGTGAAAGTGGTGCAGGCGGCGTTATTCCTCCAAATGCAACTTTAATTTTCGAGCTGGAAATTTTCGACAAACAAGCTCAAACCAAATAACTTCAATAGTTTATGATTTTAAAAACCGATTGGCTTTCACCAATCGGTTTTTTTTCGACGAAATGCAATAAAAAAAAACACAATTTTTCTTACCGTATAAAATATTTTTTTTCTACTTTTGAAAATAAATTCTGAGTAAATAAAATCACAGTACCCTAGTTTACTCATAATTTTAAAAAACATCACTTAAGAATTTCGTAGAGACAATTGCATAAACTTATGTTTTATCAAATTAATGAAATAATCGACATCAATTTGGAACTTCTTTTTCTATCAAAAAGTCACACTTTGAAATTCTCAGAGTTTAAAAATAAAGAAGGAAAAAAACTTGGTCGAATTATGGAATTTTTCCAACTAATGGAAAGGGAAAAACTCGTCATTATAGACCATAATAAATGTATTTTAACTGAATTTGGGAAAAAAATTGTTGAAAACGGTGGTTGGTTTAAACATTTAGAAGAAAAGCAAAAAAAAGAAGACATCAAAAAAAACAATTCTGAACTAACAAAACAAGTTAAGCCATCTAAAAAAAAGAAAAATAAATCTTTATTTATCGCCAAAAAATCCTTTTCTTTATTAACTCATCATTTAAAAAAGGTAATCAAAAAAAAGAAAATATGACAATTGAAGATTTTTTTTCTAACGAATGCGAAAAACTTTTCTTACTACATAAAGCCGACTTAATAAATAAAACTTCCTTCAATGAGAGAAAAAAACTCATAAGCCAGGAAGATTACCCGAAATTCAATAGGGAATTTAAGCGTTTCCAGAAACAGCTTAGCATCAGCCTAACCAAACTGATAAAGAAAAATCCAAACACTAATATTGAAGCTATTTTAGAACCCATTGCTAATAAATACGCTAAATCATTTCTAAACCTAGTAGACTTATCAGAAATAGAAATATAGCAACCACTTTTAACACAAAAGCCTTTTCATCCTAAAACGAAAAGGCTTTGTGTTTTAAAAAATGATTTTTTTTATTTCTTACCAAATTTCCACTCAAATTCATCCTTAGTATTGATAATGGCCCCTACCTCTAACTTTACTACTTCTTCAAATTCTGTTTGAAACAACAACCAATTATCTTCATTAAAATAATTTTCAAAAGTATCAAACTCTTCCTGAGTGAACTTAGTTATGTTTTTCTTAGCCAACTCATTTTTAACATCCTGAATATTTTTCCCAATAACTTTGTTACCAAACAATTCTAATTCAGGACTGGAAGCCACAATATAACCCATTTTAAAATCTTCGTCTTTGTAAAAAGTCAAACGCATTTTAAGTTTATTGTAGGTAAAAATCACATTATCGTCTTCATCCTTGTAATTTCTGTCTGGTTTACCATAAATAGCCGAAACATCTTTTTGTTTCATTCCGAAAACAAGTTTATCAATACCATTTTTAAGGTCAATTTTCATATCTATATAATTTATTTTTTGTTAGAGTAAATCAAGATCGTTTTATACACCATTAGATCAATAAGGGCTTGACTTTTAAACGATACTTCATTTTTAAATAATTTGGATACAAAGGTCGAAAACTTTTTTAGAACTAGAAGATTTAAATCAGGTATAATCTTAAGATTTTATTAAAGCCAAATTAGTTACGGTATTTTTTGAGTAAATTTAATATGTAATAATTATTTCCTACTCATAAAGCACTGCATCTCATAAATCGAAATAATTTAACTATTTAACTGTTTTTAGTTCAAACAAAACCCATTCTTATGAACCTACCATTTAAAGATAGAAAATTTGTTTTTTTACTGCTCTCGGTTAGTACTGTCATTATTTTAGAAATACTTTCGCTGTTAGGTATTCACCTTCCAATGCCTTATGCCCCTTTTGTATTTTGTAGTTTCATCATTTTAATAGGTCATGAAGTAATTCTAAAAGGACTACAATCACTAGTTAAGTTCAATTTTAGCAGCATTAATTTACTAATGACTATTGCCGTAATTGCAGCACTGTATCTGGGGGAATATCCGGAAGCAGCAGTTGTTATTGTTCTATATGTTTTAGGTGAAAGATTAGAAGATATTGGAATCGAAAACTCTAAATCGGCCTTAGACGAATTAATTAGAAGTTCACCAAAAACCGCTTTTGTAAAAAAATCAAATAGTGAAATTCCTATTGACCAAATCGAAATTGGCACCATAATTCAAATTAAACCAGGTGAAATCATTCCTTTGGACGGAAAAATAACCTTAGGAGAAAGCCTTGTTGATGAATCAGCCATTACCGGAGAACCTATTGCTAAGGAAAAACAAGTTGGGAACACCGTTTTTGCAGGAACACTCAACAGAAATGGTTACATCGAAGTTAAAACAACGAAACTATCCACAGACACAACTTTTGCAAAAATTATTCAACTTACCTTTGAAGCCAGTGCAGAAAAAAGTGAAACTCAAAAATTTATTCAGCGATTTTCAAAACTCTACACCCCTATCATTATAGTAATAGCTATTTTGATATTCACCATTCCGGTTTTCATTTTTGATTTAGACTTTAACCATTGGCTAAAACAAGCCGTAACCTTACTGGTTATTGCCTGTCCATGCGCCTTAGTTATTTCAACTCCGGTGGCTATTTATGCCGCTATTGGTAATGCTTCCGCAAAAGGCGCTCTGGTAAAAGGCGGAAAATATATTGAAGCCGTGGCCGATATTCAAGCTATAGCATTGGACAAAACACGTACCATTACTCATGGAACCCCTATTGTTTCTGATGTATATCCATTAATCGGAACGAGTCGTGAAGAATTGCTTTCCTGCACTGCCGGAGCCGAAATGTTTTCAGAACATCCTTTAGCGCAAGCCATTATTAACGCCAGTAAAAAAGAAGGATTCGAACCTCATCTTGCTAAAGATTTTAAAAGTATTATGGGTAAAGGTGCTACAGCAAAATGCACGGTTTGTCAAATTGACACTGTCTTAGTAGGCAAACTGGAATTCATCCGTGAATATCATGATATTTCTGATGAAGTCGAATCTATCGTTGCACAATTATCCAGCGAAGGTAAAACCAGTGTTGTAGTAAGTTTTGGAGAAGGTGTCGCTGGTATTATTGGACTTACAGACAAAATAAAAGCTGATAGTCGTTCAGCAATTCAACAACTCCAGGAACAGAACATTGACGTAATTATGCTAACAGGTGACACCGAAAAAACTGCACACTTTGTGGCGCGACAAGTAGGAATAACTAAAGTTTTTGGGGGATTACTACCTGAACAAAAAGCAGAAGAACTAAAAGCACTTTTACAACAATATGATAAAGTAGCCATGGTAGGCGATGGAATTAATGACGCACCGGCTTTGGCATTAAGCACTGTGGGAATCGCAATGGGCGCAGCCGGAAGTGACACAGCCATAGAAACCGCCAACATTGCTTTAATGAACGACCAACTTTCATTAATCCCTTTCCTCATCCGATTGAGTAAAAAAACCATGAAACAAATCAAAGTCAATACGTATGGCGCCATCCTTACTAAAATAGTTTTCATCTTATTGGCTGTATTTGGGTACAGTAATTTGGCTCTAGCCATCGCTGCCGATGTAGGTGTGACATTAATTGTAATTATATTTAGCTTGAATCTTATGCGATTTGAAAAACAACAAAGCAAATAAGATGTGTCAAGTTATAATTTCTTAACTTACTTACCTATTGAATATAAGAACTTATAAAATTTATTACCAAAACCAATAACCATGAATATCTCTTTTGAAAAAAAAATATTTCTGGGATTTATAATCAATATTATTGTGGTTATTGCTGCCGCCTGGATTTTTATAATTCGATTAGACAGCACACGCGATAATGCAATGGACGACAAACTCGATACAATTGAAATATCTTTATTTGGACTTTCCCTCATTTTATTAATTGTGGTGTATTTTATTATCCGCACTCAATTCAGAGCCAAAGAAAAAGCACAAAAACAATTAGAAGAAAACAAACAATTACTACAATCCATTATAGACAATACCTCGAATCCTATTTCTCTAAAAAAACTAAACGGGGAATACCTTTTAATTAACAAAAATTTTGGAGAATTATTTGGCACAACAAACGAAAATATTATCGGCAAAACTGACTATGATTTTTTACCCAGAGATATTGCCGAAATGTATCGTAACTCTGATTTGGAAGTTGCTAAAAAACTCAGCGAATTAAAATCTGAGGAAACCATTGAACAAAAAGACGGTACACATACCTACATTGCGGTCAAATTCCCATTGTATGACACCAACGGAAGAATTTATGCTATTGGCGGTATCTCCACGGATATAACCGAAAGAAAAAAACTGGAAGAATCTCTTAAAGCTACCGATGCTTTTTTCAATATGTCTTTTGACATTTTTACTGTGGCCAAAAACGACCATTTTATCAAAATCAATGCCGCTTTTACCAACACTTTAGGATATACGCAAGAAGACTTAGATAAAATCAAATTCATGGATTTAACCCATCCTGATGACCGTGCAACTTCTGATGAAGTATTAGCCGAAATCCTGAAAGGAAAAACCGTGATTAGCTTTAAAAACCGAGTACGTCACAAAGATGGTTCCTACCGCTGGCTGGACTGGAACAGTAATATTGATGTAAAAGAAGGAATCATTTATTCGGCGGCACGAGACATTACTGAAACCATTGAACTGAGTATTGAACAACAAAAAACGGTTGATGAATTGTATGAAAACGAAGAAAAACTACGTGTTATTGTTGAAAACATTGGTGAAGGGGTTATTGTAGCCAATGCTGACAAAAAAGTAATTCTGGCAAATGATATGGCGAATGACATTTTTGGCATTGAAGAAGATGATAAAATTTCCACCGAATTAACAGCCCATTTCGAATTGTATTATCCGGATGAAAAAACCGTTTTTCCGGCTCAAAACTTACCGATGGAACGTGCTTTCAACGGAGAAGTAACAGATGATATAGACATAGTACTTTGGAATCCGGTTTCCCAAGAAAAAAGACGTGTACTAATTAGCGGCCGTCCTTTAATTGATCAGGACAACAAAATTGTAGCAGCGGTAGTCACTATCAAAGACATTAGCCAATACAAAAAAATGGAAGAAGAACTCGAAGAAACCGAAAACAAATACCGTAAACTCATTGGTTTTAAAAACAAAGACGAAAAAGAAGATGATAAAAAAGACGGCAGAAAACCCTCAAAATAGAACACAAAAAAAGCGTTAAGTTGGTTCTTAACGCTTTTATATTTTATTCTTCTTCGTACATCTCATCGTATCGGGCTGGAATCTGTGGGTCAAAAAGTGGACATTTGAACTCTTCCATAATATCTACCAATTTATCCATGGTTTTACCCTGTGTACCGTAACAGTCAATCTGAATAACCTGCGGAGTTGTTTTTACCTGAAAAGCTCCAACACCCTCTTTATTCTTCCAACTGTTTTCATCTACGCGTTCCCATTTTGAAAATACAGAAGCAATTCTATTCAAAATTAATTCTACAGGCAATACTTCCAAACCTTCAATATTTTCTTGCTCATCAATAGCTTCATAAACTAATTGATGGTTTAAATAAACCTCTTCTAAATATTTCCAAAAAACTAATTCGTACATCTGTAAAAATTGAAAGATTAAAAAATTGAAAGATTAAAATCTATCAATACTTGCATTTAGATTAGTATTCAAAAGTTCCGTACTCGCTATTGATCGTTAGTTTTTTGCTTTCTGAAGCTTCGACTCTACCCACAATTTGTGCATTTACATTGAATGATTTTGAAATGGCAATAATATCCTCAGCGATTGCAGCAGGAACATACAATTCCATACGGTGACCACAGTTGAAAACCTGATACATTTCTTTCCAATCTGTTTTAGACTGCTCCTGAATTAACTGGAACAATGGCGGAACAGGGAATAAATTGTCTTTTATAATATGTAAATTATCTACAAAATGCAAAATCTTAGTTTGTGCTCCACCACTACAGTGAACCATACCGTGAATCTCATTTGCCGAATATTTATCTAAAATTTGTTTGATAATTGGGGCATAAGTTCGCGTTGGTGAAAGCACTAATTGTCCGGCATCAATTGGAGAATTTGCAACAGCATCGGTCAATTGCACCTGACCGGAATAAATCAATTCCTCAGGAACTGCAGCATCATAACTTTCAGGGTATTTGGTTGCCAAATATTTAGCAAAAACATCATGACGAGCCGAAGTCAATCCATTACTTCCCATTCCTCCGTTATAGCTTTTTTCATAAGAAGCCTGACCGAAAGACTCTAATCCAACGATTACATCTCCTGCTTTGATATTTGCATTATCAATTACCTTAGAACGTTTCATTCTGGCAGTAACAGTAGAATCAACAATAATCGTACGAACGATATCTCCCACATCAGCAGTTTCTCCACCTGTTGAATGAATACTCACTCCAAAAGAAGCCAACTCCTGAATTAATTCTTCTGTTCCATTGATAATTGCTGAAATCACTTCTGCAGGAATTAAATTTTTATTTCTTCCAATAGTTGAAGAAAGTAAAATATTATCAGTTGCTCCTACACATAATAAATCATCAATATTCATGATTAAAGCATCTTGTGCTATTCCTTTCCAAACCGAAAGATCTCCAGTTTCTTTCCAATACATATACGCCAATGAGGATTTTGTACCTGCACCATCAGCATGCATAATAAGACAATAATCTTCGTCTTGTGTTAGATAATCAGGAACAATTTTGCAAAATGCCTGAGGAAACAATCCTTTGTCAATATTTTTTATTGCATTGTGAACATCTTCTTTGGATGCCGAAACACCACGTTGTGCGTATCTTTTTGAAGTATCTGAACTCATATTCTATTTGTGTAATTGCAAAAGCAACTTGATTTTGCGGCAAAGATAATTATTTTTTAGAAGTTAGAGGTTAGAAGGCAGAAATTAGAAGGCAAAAAGCGGAAGACAGTAATCCAACACTACAAACATTGAACCTAATCTTTAAAACTTAAACTTCTATATTCTAACTTCTAACCTCTAACCTCTAACTTCAAATTATTTCGTAAACAGTAACTCTCTATACTTCGTTAATGTCCACAATTCGTTATCTACTAACAACTCCAGTTTGTCACAATGATTTCGGATAATTTCAAAATAAGGCTTCACTTTATTGCAATAAGCTTCGGCCATTTTATGAGCATCGGTCAAAGCATTAGCCTTCTTTCTTTCATTTCGCATCTCCTCCACTTTAGCATTAATCCCTTCAATATGAAACGAAATTTCTTTAATCAAACCAATTTGCTCTTTAGCAATTGATTCAAATTCGTTTCCAAAAATATCTTTCAAACCTTTTACATTTTCAATCAAAGTATTTTGATAACGAATCGCAGTAGGAATCACATGATTTTTAGAAATATCTCCTAAAACTCTACTTTCAATTTGAATTTTCTTAGTGTATTCTTCCAATTCAATTTCGTAACGGGCTTCCATTTCCTTATGATTCATAATCCCTAATTCGGAAAACAAATCCAAAGCACGTTTGGAAGCCTTAGCTTTTAAAGCTTCCGGAGTAGTTTTAAAATTACTTAAACCTCGTTTTTTAGCTTCTTTCTCCCAAGCTTCACTGTAACCATCCCCTTCAAAAAGAATATTTTTTGACACTTTAATATATTCTCTCAAAACATTAAAAATAGCATCATCTTTTTTCATGGCTTTGGATTCAATCAAAGCATCAACTTCTACTTTAAAATCTCTTAATTGTTTGGCAACAATCGTATTTAAAGTGGTCATCGCATTCGAACAGTTCGCTGAAGAACCTACCGCTCTGAACTCAAATTTATTACCTGTAAATGCGAAAGGAGAAGTTCGGTTTCTATCGGTATTATCCAAAATAACTTCTGGAATCTTCCCGACAACATTCAATTTCAAATCGGTTTTTTCCTCTGGAGATAACTTCCCTCGGGTCACACTTTCTAACTCCGCCAATACTTTTGTTAATTGTTCCCCAATAAACACTGAAATAATTGCCGGCGGTGCTTCATTAGCTCCTAAACGGTGATCATTACTAGCAGTAGCAATCGATGCTCGCAATAACTCTTCATAATCATTTACTGCCTTAATAGTATTGATAAAGAAAGTCAGGAATTGCAAATTGCTCATTGGTGTTTTACTCGGACTCAACAAATTCACACCCGTATCTGTTGCCAATGACCAGTTATTATGTTTTCCGGAACCATTCACGCCTTTAAATGGCTTTTCATGTAAAAGTACTTTAAAGTCATGACGCTCGGCCACCTTTTGCATGATATCCATCAAAAGACTGTTGTGATCCACGGCTAAATTAGTCTCTTCAAAAATCGGTGCCAACTCAAATTGATTAGGCGCCACCTCATTATGACGGGTTTTCACCGGAATACCCAGCAACATACATTCTTGTTCCAAATCACGCATATAAGTCAATGCACGGGTAGGAATCGAACCAAAATAATGATCATCTAACTGCTGTCCCTTAGCAGAAGTATGCCCTAACAAAGTTCTTCCGGTCATCATCAAATCAGGACGGGAATGTGCCAATGCTTTATCAATCAAAAAATATTCCTGTTCCCAACCTAAGGTAGCCGTTACTTTTTTTACGTTTTTATCAAAATAGCGACAAACTTCGGTAGCTGCCTCATCCATAGCTGCCAATGCTCTCAATAAAGGAATTTTATTATCTAATGCTTCTCCAGTATAGGAAATAAACACCGTAGGTATACATAGTGTCGTTCCGTAAATAAATGCCGGTGATGTAGGATCCCAGGCCGTATATCCTCTCGCTTCAAAAGTATTTCTGATACCTCCGTTTGGAAAACTGGAAGCATCCGGTTCCTGCTGCACTAATTGTGCTCCGCCAAACTTCTCTACGGGATCACTTCCGTCAAAAGAAGTTTCAAAAAAAGCATCATGCTTTTCGGCTGTAGTCCCGGTTAATGGCTGAAACCAGTGAGTGTAATGAGTAACCCCTTTAGATAAGGCCCACTCCTTCATACCCATAGCAATATAATCGGCTAATTTTCTATCAATTTTAGTTCCACTTTCAATAGCCCCCTGGACCGCTTTAAAAGCATCCGAAGTCAAATATTGCTTCATTGCTTTTTCATTAAACACATTTGATCCAAAAATATTTGATTTTCTATTAGCCTCTTCAAAAAATATTACTTTTCGATTAGAAGCTTCTCTTAATGCTTGAAAACGTATTGTTGACATTGTTAGCTGTATTTTAAATAATTAATAACAATTGGTAATTAAAAAACACAAAGATAAAGAATCCTTAGCTAAAAACAGCCGAACCTTGGATTGCTAAATTGCTTTTTATTACCCTTAAAAATTGTTTTTTTTTAAATATACCCCCTACCAAAATATAGTTATGTGAAAAATAACAGCTATTCAAAACAAAAGCCCCCCAACATATTTAGGACTAGAAAAAAATATATTATATTTGCATTTCAAAATTAAATCAAGAAAATTAATTTATATTATTATGGCAAAAATAAAGTTAGAGTACATTTGGCTAGATGGATATGAGCCAACTCAAAATCTTAGAAGCAAAACTAAAGTTGAAGAGCACGAAAACTTTCAAGGAACTTTAGAAGAATTAGGAAAATGGTCATTCGACGGTTCGTCTACAAGACAAGCTGAAGGAGGATCTTCTGACTGTTCTTTAGTACCTGTAGCTATTTACCCAGATCCAGACCGTAAAGACGGATACTTAGTAATGTGCGAAGTTATGAATGCTGATGGTACTCCACACGAGTCTAACGGAAGAGCTACTATCGATGACGAGGATGATGACTTCTGGTTTGGTTTTGAGCAAGAGTACTTTATCATGGATACTAAAACTCAATTGCCATTAGGATTCCCTGTAGGAGGTTACCCAGCTCCACAAGGTATGTACTACTGTTCAGTAGGTGGAAAAAACACTCACGGAAGAAACTTAGTTGAAGAGCACGCTGATTTATGTATCGCTGCTGGAATCAACTTTGAAGGAATCAACCAAGAGGTTGCTTGCGGACAATGGGAATTCCAATTATTCGCTAAAGGTGCTAAGAAAGCTGGAGACGAAATCTGGGTTGCAAGATACTTATTAGATCGTTTGACTGAGAAATATGGTTACTATATTGAGTACCACCCAAAACCTCTAGGAAAAGACATGGACTGGAATGGTTCAGGTATGCATGCTAACTTCTCTAACTCAGTATTGAGAACATGTGGAGACAGAGCTACTTACGAAAAAATCTGTGAGGCTTTCCGTCCAGTTGTTGCTGAGCACATCGCTGTTTACGGAGCTTATAACGACCAACGTTTAACTGGTAAGCACGAAACTGCTTCTATCAACGATTTCTCTTACGGAATCTCTGACAGAGGATGTTCTATCCGTATTCCTTTAATCACTGTTCAAAAAGGATGGAAAGGATGGTTAGAAGACAGAAGACCTGCTTCAAACGGTGACCCATACAAAATTGCTGCTAGAATTATCAAAACAGTTAAATCTGCTTTGTAATCTCACAATAGTAAAACTAAAAAATGCCTTCAGAAATGGAGGCATTTTTTTATACAATAAATTTAAATCCATCATTTACAAAAACTATCTTTGTAAAAACGCAAAACATTTTTTATGATAGTTTGGATCTGTTTTATAGCTACGATTTTTTTATTCCTAGCATTAGATTTAGGAATTTTCAACAAAACCCCACATGAAATCAGCTCTAAAGAAGCCGGTAAATGGACTGCAATCTGGATTACTTTATCCTTTCTGTTTTCTATAATTGTGTACTGGCTTTACCAAAACAATTACATTGAAAATCCGGACCAACTAAAACCAATGGTTGCATCAATGAAATACATTACCGGATATTTGATCGAACTTTCCCTGAGCATCGACAATATATTTGTAATAGCAATTATCTTTTCTTCTTTTAAAATTCCAAAAAAATACCAGCACCGCGTCTTGTTTTGGGGAATTATTGGGGCTATTGTTTTCAGAGGAATCATGATTTATTTTGGGGTATTAATCATCAAGAAATTCGCCTGGACAACTTATCTTTTCGGAGCTTTTTTAATTTACACAGCAATTAAAATGTTTTTCAAAAAAGAAGATCACGAATACGATCCTCATAATTCTGTTTTTTACAGATACCTAAAAAAACTCACCCCTATAACCACAAAAATTGAGAGCGAACATTTTTTTGTCAAAATAAACAACATCAACACTGCCACTCCTTTATTTGTCACTTTATTTCTTATTGAATTAATGGACATCGTTTTTGCACTAGACAGTGTTCCTGCTATTTTAGCGATTACTTCAGATCCATTTTTAGTATTTAGCTCCAATATTTTTGCCATTCTGGGATTACGATCTATGTATTTTTTCTTAGCCAATATGCTTGAAAAATTCAGTTATTTAGAATACAGTCTGATTGCAATCTTATGCTTTGTAGGTTTAAAAATGATTCTACATAGCTATATAAAATTACCGGAATGGGTTTCTTTAGGATTTATTGCATTTGCATTGCTATCTGGAATTATTGCCTCCATCCAGAAAGAAAAACGTATAAAAAAATAGAGCATAAAAAAAAGGAAATCGCGAGATTTCCTTTTTTTATCTATCTACTAAAATACTATTTCAATACTTTTACATTACTATCATCAATATTATATTTCTCTATTACAGCATTATAATCTGAATAATCCTCTTTTTCTTTATTAGCTAATTTTGCTGTTCCTGAAGAAGAAGCCGGTACTATAACTACTCTAAACAACTGATTTAGTCTATAACTACTATTTACACCTTCCAAATCATATCCATCCATAAATATATCAATATAATCCGCTGAGAATTGAAAAGTATAAGTAAAATCCAAAGTTCTATCTTCAGCATAGTAAGTTTCAGGAAGCAACTTCCAAATTCTATTTCCATTTGATTCAGTCCCAGCCCATCTATAGACTAACACAACGTCTGAACTATAATTAGACGGATTATTAATGGATTTACTATAATCATTATTAGCGGTAAATGAAACACCTGAAACTTCAAAAACATAACTAATAGTATCGTTATCTTCTTCAAAATCATCGGTTGTCGTACAACTGGAAAAAGTCAAAAAACTTACAAAGGCAAAAAGTGTCATTATTTTTTTCATGGCAAAAAATTTTAAAAGGTTAAGGTTATAATCTGTTATTCATGAACTGTGCCAAAATTAATTTGAATTATAATTTTTTCTAAAAGAAAACAAATCTGCCTATTTACTAAAAACAAAAAACACCCGAATTAACGGGTGTTTTTAACTAAATTAATAACACTATTTAATACGAAGACATTACACTTTTAACAGTACTTCCTTGACTAGTGGTTAATCTAACATAATATACTTGTTGTTGTTCTAATGGAGTATTAATAAAAATAGTCACTTCTTTACCCAAATAACTAGCTATATCAATCATTGAATAAACCAAAACGCCTTTAGAATTAAACACTTCAATTGTCACATCAGAAACATAATCAAAATTATATTTAATTGTCAACTGATCTTTAAATGGCACAGGATAAGCATCAAAGCCTGCTGTTTCAGTACTACTAATTTTAGAAGCTGTAACTATTGCCAAATCCAAGGTTGGAGCCGATGGACATTTTTCAACTTCCCAGCCTACTGCAATTGCGCATTCGTCAAACACTTCATTAACAGCAGCAGCAGCTCCTGCAATATCAGTTAATGACGCACCATTCTCGCTATTTTTAATATTATCTACATTAGCTAAAGCACGGTTTGCCAAATCCAATAAACCAGCTACAGTTCGGTTACCATTTCCATCTGGAATAATAGCATTAATTACTGCTGCACTAAATGTTCTATAAGTATATTCATTTACAGTAGGAATCCAAATATTATTTTCAAGATGTCCACAAATTCTTTGTTTTGCAACTGAAGAACCACATCCTCCTTCAGGTTTGGCTGTTGCCAAAGTTCCAGCTTGTAAAATAAAACTTCCTAACTGAGAAGGTTTAGTTATATTAACATTCAATGACAATGCTATAGTTTGAGAAAGTAATACATTATTAATTTTACCATTTTTCAAGAAACTATTAGGCAAAGATGGACAAATAGGATAATCTCCAGCAGGTACAATTTCTGTAGCTTTACCTCCACCGGGCATTTGAGTAATTACACAACTTGCATCACCAGAATTCATATACACCGAACTAACACCTGCTTTACCTACTGTAATTGTTCCTCCGGCATTAGCAATTGCTTGAGTAATCAAATTAGCTGTAGAAATACCTCCGGTAGTTCCATCACAATACAATCCTCCAGAATTCCCATAAGCACCTTGTGTATAAGTACACAATTCACCACCACAAGATGGTCCATCCGATAAAGTCTCAGAACCTGATTGTTCACAACCGTTAGCATCTTTAACAACCCATGAATAGGTTCCTGCTCCCAAACCAGTATAAACTTTCGGCGATGTTTCTGCCATAAAACCACTTCCATTAAAGTTAACCATATAAGGCGCTGTTCCTCCGCTAAAAGTTATTGTTAGTGAACCATCCGAGAATCCTAAACAAGTTACTTCAGTATGAGCATCAGAAGCAATTAACGCTGTTGGCTGAGTCACTGTTTCTGAACCGGATTGTTCACAACCATTTGCATCTCTAACAACCCATGAATAGGTTCCTGCTGCAAGACCAGTATAAGCTTTTGGTGATGTTTGTGCAACAAAACCACCTCCGTTAAAGTTAACAGTATATGGCGCGGTACCACCACTAAAAGTAACTGTTACAGATCCGTCTGTTCCTCCATTACAACTAACATTGGTATGTGCATCTGAAGCGATTAATGCTGTTGGTTGAGCTACGGTTTCTGAACCCGATTGTTCACAGCCATTTGCATCTCTAACAACCCATGAATAGGTTCCAGCACCAAGACCAGTATAAGCTTTTGGTGAAGTTTGTGCTACAAAACCACCACCGTTGAAGTTAACAGTATATGGTGCAGTACCTCCACTAAAAGTAACTGTTACTGATCCATCGGTTCCTCCGTTACAACTTACATTAGTATGTGCATCTGAAGCCATTAAAGCTGTTGGTTGAGTTACAGTTTCTGAACCCGATTGTTCACAGCCATTTGCATCTCTAACAACCCATGAATAGGTTCCAGCAGCAAGACCTGTATAAGCTTTTGGTGAAGTTTGTGCTACAAAACCGCCTCCGTTAAAGTTAACAGTATATGGTGCAGTACCTCCACTAAAAGTAACTGTTACTGATCCATCTGTTCCACCGTTACAACTTACATTAGTATGAGCATCGGAAGCTATTAATGCTGTTGGTTGAGTTACTGTTTCTGAACCGGATTGCTCACAACCATTTGCATCTCTAACAACCCATGAATAGGTTCCTGCCGCAAGACCGGTATAAGCTTTTGGTGATGTTTGCGCTACAAAACCGCCTCCGTTGAAATTAACAGTATATGGCGCTGTTCCTCCACTAAAAGTAACTGTTACAGATCCGTCTGTTCCTCCATTACAAGTTACATTGGTATGAGCATCTGAAGCTATTAATGCTGTTGGTTGAGTCACTGTCTCTGAACCAGATTGCTCACATCCATTAGCATCTCTAACAACCCATGAATAGGTTCCAGCCGCAAGACCAGTATAAGCTTTTGGTGAAGTTTGTGCTACAAAACCACCTCCGTTGAAATTAACAGTATATGGCGCTGTACCTCCACTAAAAGTAACCGTTACAGAACCATCTGTTCCTCCATTACAAGTCACATTGGCATGAGCATCGGAAGCTATTAATGCTGTTGGTTGAGTCACTGTTTCTGAACCGGATTGCTCACAACCATTTGCATCTCTAACAACCCATGAATAGGTTCCTGCCGCAAGACCGGTATAAGCTTTTGGTGAAGTTTGTGCTACAAAACCACCTCCGTTGAAATTAACAGAATACGGTGCTGTTCCTCCACTAAAAGTAACCGTTACAGATCCATCAGTTCCTCCATTACAACTTACATTGGCATGAGCATCTGAAGCTATTAATGCTGTTGGCTGAGTCACTGTTTCTGAACCGGATTGCTCACAGCCATTTGCATCTCTAACAACCCATGAATAAGTTCCAGCCGCAAGACCAGTATAAGCTTTTGGTGATGTTTGTGCAACAAAACCACCTCCATTGAAATTAACAGAATATGGTGCAGTACCTCCACTAAAAGTAATTGTTACAGTTCCGTTTGTTCCTCCATTACAACTTACATTGGTATGCGCATCAGAGGCTGTTATTGTAGAAGGCTGTCCAACAGTTTCTGAACCGGATTGCTCACAGCCATTTGCATCTCTAACTACCCATGAATAAGTTCCTGTTGTTAAACCTGAGTAAACTTTTGGAGAAGTTTGACTAACAAATCCACCTCCATTGAAGTTAACCATATAAGGTGCAGTTCCTCCACTGAAAGTAATTGTCACAGAACCATCTGTTCCTCCATTACAACTCGCATCAGCATGAGCATCTGAAGCTAGTAATGCTGTTGGCTGAGTTACTGTTTCTGAACCGGATTGCTCACAACCATTTGCATCTCTAACAACCCATGAATAAGTTCCTGCCGCAAGACCGGTATAAGCTTTTGGTGATGTTTGCGCTACAAAACCTCCTCCGTTGAAATTAACAGAATACGGTGCTGTTCCTCCACTAAAAGTAACCGTTACAGTTCCATTTGTTCCTCCATTACAACTTACATTAGTATGAGCATCGGAAGCTATTAATGCTGTTGGTTGAGTCACTGTTTCTGAACCGGATTGCTCACAACCATTTGCATCTCTAACAACCCATGAATAGGTTCCTGCTGCAAGACCAGTATAAGCTTTTGGTGATGTTTGTGCAACAAAACCACCTCCGTTGAAATTAACAGTATATGGCGCTGTTCCTCCGCTAAAAGTAACTGTTACAGATCCGTCTGCACCTCCGTTACAACTTACATTAATATGAGCATCTGATGCGATTAATGCTGTTGGCTGAGTCACTGTTTCTGAACCGGATTGCTCACAACCATTTGCATCTCTAACACCCCATGAATAGGTTCCTGCCGCAAGGCCAGTATAAGCTTTTGGTGATGTTTGTGCAACAAAACCACCTCCGTTGAAATTAACAGTATATGGAGCAGTACCTCCACTAAAAGTAACTGTTACAGAACCATCTGTTCCTCCATTACAACTTACATTAGTATGAGCATCTGATGCGATTAATGCTGTTGGCTGAGTCACTGTTTCTGAACCGGATTGCTCACAACCATTTGCATCTCTAACAACCCATGAATAGGTTCCTGCCGCAAGGCCAGTATAAGCTTTTGGTGAAATTTGTGCTACAAAACCACCTCCGTTGAAATTAACAGTATATGGCGCTGTACCTCCACTAAAAGTAACCGTTACAGAACCATCGGTTCCTCCATTACAACTTACATTAGTATGAGCATCTGATGCGATTAATGCTGTTGGCTGAGTCACTGTTTCTGAACCGGATTGCTCACAACCATTTGCATCTCTAACAACCCATGAATAGCTTCCCGCTGCAAGTCCTGTATAAGCTTTTGGCGAAGTTTGTGTTACAAAACCTCCTCCGTTGAAATTAACAGTATATGGCGCAGTACCTCCACTAAAAGTAACTGTTACAGTTCCGTTTGTTCCTCCATTACAACTTACATTAGTATGTGCATCTGAAGCGATTAAAGCAGCTGGCTGAGTAATTGTTTCTGAACCACTCGCAGTACATCCATTAGCTCCTCTAACAATCCAGGAATAAGTTCCCGCAGCGAGCCCTGAATATACTTTAGGAGAAATTTGACTTACATATCCTGCTCCATTAAAATTGACTTCATACGGACCTGTACCACCACCAAATGTAATAGTAACTGATCCATCTGTTCCTCCGTTACAACTTACATTGGTATGAGAATCATTTGCTATTGGCGGCGCTTTATCTTCCTGAACCGTAATATAAGCAGTAGCCATACAACCTGCAAAACCTGGAGCCGAAACAACAGCAGCATAAACTCCTCCAACTGAAACTGTTCTATTCAAATCAGGAGCTGCATCTTCAGCTGGAATAATTGGACCTAATCCTCCATTTTCTGAAGAAGCTGGCCCATAAAATACAACAGGAGCTCCATTTGGTTTTATGCCTGTTGCTGTTATTGTGGCCGTTGTATTTGTACAGGTAATGGTGCGATCAACAGAAAGACTTACTTCAGGCTTAACTGTAAATCCAAAAGCATATGGTCCTGCATAATCTTTTAACTCACAAGTAAATGGGTCATTATTACCACCGGCACAACTTCTTGTTTTTACTAATAAACTTCCTAAAATATTAGAACAAGGATCACTATCATCTTTTCTATCCAAATTAAAAGCAGTTAAGTTGATACCAATTTCCACATGTTGCAAAGTTTGGTATTCATCAAACAAAGTAGCTGTTGAACCTTCTAAAGTTCCCCATGGTGCAGCAAGAGTACTTCCTTCTGCGTTAACTCTACCCCATATAGCCGCAACTGCATCAGACAAAGCGGTAATTCTTGCATAACCAAAATCACCACTTGACAAGCCCTGTTCGAAACTTCCTGCCACTACATTAAAAGGTCGGGCTGATGGATTTAGACTTAAAGCATCAAAACTGGCTTTACTCATCCAAACACGAATTCTCACATCTGGTTTTGTTCCTCCACCTTCATAGTCAATTGAAACAATAATAGTTCCCGGTTTATTAAGACTTCCATCTGGATTAAAAGTAAATGCTGTACGTCCACCATCACTACCTGTATTGATGAAAGACGCTCCAGAAACTTCTGCTAATGTTCTAAAAAACTCAAAATCTATATGCTTACTTCCGGAAGTAGAACGCAAAGTAGCAGCTCCATAGGCATATAAAGTAGCAAAAGGTCTAGGATCTTGTGCTGTAGGATCTTTTGGTCCCTCACCTCTTAAATGCGCCATAACATCGATAATATCATCTTTTTGCGGTACACTACCAGATCCAACATTATAAGTTGAAGGATTATCCGGATTTTTATCAGATGTAGAAGTAAAAATTGACGCATCAGTATTACTTTGTGCTGAATTATTATCCCTTCCATATACTGCATCTATCCATAAATAAGGAGTTGGAACACCATTAACTGAACTTACCACTATAGATAATGGAGGTCTGGATTGTCTTTTAGTAAAAGAATAATTATTATTGCCCTGAATAGCAGCTTTTAATATAGCTCCATCTCTTTGATCAATAACATTTAGCCCCATACCATCCCAATATGGAGAACGCACACCTAAAGAATCAGGCGGAGGAGTCTTATTTACAAACCAATCATCCACTCCTGCAGTTACTGATGGTGGTGTTGTAGAACCTGGAGGTGTGATTATAGAGAAACCCTGGAAATTAGCATAAGCATCTCCATCCACACCAAAATTAGCTCTAATTGCACCCGGATCAACTAACTGCCCATATGAGTTAGCAGAAAAAAATAAAGACATAACCAAGAATACACTGAAAAATAACAACTTATTAAGCAGTGTATTTTCCCGAAACATCTTTAATGCAATTATTCTGCAACAATCTACCAAAGTGCAAAAGACAGCTTTTACACCCTGCATCGTATAAAAAATATTTTTTTTCATGATAATAGTATTTTTATGTCATAATTATATTAAATAGGTATATAAAAAGATTTGAGGGAGAACTATCATAAAAAACATCTTCAAATTGATATTGAAGTAAACCTCTTTCATATAAAAAAATTAAATACAACCGCTCCGATGGCCTAAAATGAAAATCATTATCAAACACATCGAAATACAATTATCGAAGTAGGGAACTCACCATATTCCCGAGATTTGGAGAAAGGAAATGTTTCACAACAGCAATTGCATTAACAGTCAAAGAATTTCCTAATTAGCAATGCAAAATAACTCAACAATAAATGTTGCTTCTTGAAAATGAAACTAACAAAATAAAGGTTATAAATAGTCATCAAATCTGGGGGAGATAACCGTTAGATAATTTTCTTCATATTATAATGAAGTTCGCCATCTGAAAAAATCAAATTAATGAAATCAATCCTGATTTTTAATTAAAAAAGCCATGAAGTGTAAAACTTTATTTCAATAAAAATAACTTATAATTTCTCAAATAATAAAGACGTCGCTGTCAAACCTGGACCAAAAGCCATAGCAATAACTTTAGTACCTGATTTAATAGTTACATCATTTATAATATTGTCTAATATATATGGAATTGTAGCCGAAGACATATTGCCATGATTGCGCAAAACATCATAAGACCAATGTGCCTGATGTTCCGGAATCCCTATTTCACTTACTACATAATCAATGATTTTTGGTCCTCCCGGATGAATTGCAAAATAAATTTGAGATTTTTCTTTATCCAAATCAACACCACATTTTTCACAAAGTGTCGTCAAAAATTCTTTAATATTTTTACGAATAAAAACAGGCACTCTTTTAGACAGCGTCATCAAAAAATTATATTCTCCTAAATCCCAGGACATATCTTCTAATGAATCTGGTATAAGCAATTCATGGGATGCTATAATTCGCAAGCCTTTTTTCTCTTTAATGGAATCATCATTCATAAATGCATTTTCCTCATACAAAGAATAACCTATAAAACCATCGGCAAAAAGGGAACAAATCATAGTGTTTGCCGGTGAAAACTCTGTTAGATTCAAATGAGCCGACAGTAATTCGGTATGAACAACATCCGCTCTACCGTTTTCTAAACTTGCCGCAATAAGGCTACTGGCTGTACGTATTGCCGGAAAAGCACCATAACACCCCATATGATAGGAATGCGTTACCTTAACACTATTCCAGTTTCTATTAATTACCGCTTCCTGAGCAACACTTGGCGAAGAATATCCAGAACAACTAACATGAATTAAATTCTCAGGCTTTGTTTCATTTTTAGAATAAAATTGGTTAAAAACATTCCGCATATTTTTTTTAAACCATTCCATTCTAACATCGATTTTAGGGCCAAAGGTTTTACCGTCTATTACTTCAAAACCCTCAGGAAAATGATAATCCAAAGGTGAAGTAACCTGCATTATATTTTCAACAAAATCTCTAATTCCTTCAAAAATGATTGTTTGCCTTTTGTTGATACTTTCTGAAGAGACTGAATACTTATCAACTTGATCAGATATATAATCAAAACTGACTAATTCATCCTCAATTTTATTAGAATTTGTAATGCTTTCTAATTTTGTAATATTTTGAAAATGATAATATAAATATTTGGTGTATTGATTGAGTTTATCCTGCTCAAATAATTTACCAACTAAAATTGGATGAAAATTGGAAAGAATAATACTTTTCATAACCTTAAAATTTAATTCATTATTAAAGTTCTAAGTGAAAACCTCTTTGAATAATATTATTTATTTCTTTCTCTATTTCCAATCTATGGCACACAAACCAATACCAATTTAAACCCATATTTTAAGGATTTATATCAGCAAATAAAACACAGCATTATTAATCAGGAAGAATACATATATGAAATCGATTAATTCTGAATGAATTAAATACATTTTCAAAAAAACATTGAGTTTCGTATTTCCTTTTGGAGTGGCGTAATTTTATTTCATAATTTATATCAGTCAGGAAAACCAAAAAATTGGATAATTATTTTTAAGAGAAAAAAAATATTACAGATTAAAACCATTGCAAATTACTATAAATAGTATGGCTCACGAAGTATCAAAAAAACACTTCTTGCTGTCGTATCAGAACTTTTGGAACAAAGTTCTTAGTCGTAAAATAGTCTAAAAAAAACGGTTACAAACTTGTACTTTCTGACGGGGAACAGAAAAACTCGCATATTAAAACCTTCAAAAACGAAGTAACACTCTCAACAAATTGTGTTTCCATGTTTTTAGATTAAAACTATATTTAATAAAAAAACAGTCAACATAATCAAGCTATTTCTAGCACAAAAAAGAGTAAGTAAAATAAGGAAGAAACTGGGGCATAAAAACTTAAAACCGATGATTATAAAGCATTTAGTCAATCACACATAGCACTTAATAATTATCAGGCTACCAAAGTTAATTGTATTTAATTTAACATATCAAAAAGCAAATGTTAAAAAAAACCTAAAACAGTTAATCCGTTCTTTTTATCGACGAAATGCATTTTTTGTAAAAAAAAGAACCAAAAAAATAAGCCAAAATGATTCTCAATCACTTTGGCTTATCATGTTCTTATTTTCAACAGCTTATTTAAGTGCCACTAAACTTTGCTCAATGGTTGCAATTTTTGCTAAAGCATCAGCTTCTTTTTTACGCTCCATAGTTATTACTTTTTCAGGAGCACCGTTCACAAATTTTTCGTTCGATAATTTTGCTTGAACTGATTTTAAGAAACCTTGTGTATATTTTAATTCTTCTTCTAATTTTTGAATTTCAGCTTCCACATCTACATTTCCAGTTATTGGAATAAAATATTCGTTAGATTTTACACGGAAAGACAAAGCACCATCTACTTTTTCAGCAACATATTCAAAAGCGGAAACATTACCTAATTTAGTAATAATAGAATCAAAATAAGTAGAAACATTTTCATTATTGGTTGCTTTTAACTCTATTGCATCTTTAAATGGAATATTTTTATCCTTACGAATCGTTCTGATTCCTGAAATTACCTCAATAGTATTTTCAAAATCAGTAATCAAATTGGCATTGAAAGCTTTTGCTTCTGGCCAAGTTGAAACAATCAAGGCTTCTTCCGGACTTCTTTCGGCAATATGTTGCCAAATTTCCTCAGTAAGGAACGGCATGAATGGATGTAATAATTTCAAATTATTTTCCAACATTTCGATAGCTTTGTCAAAAGTAACTTTATCAATTGGCTGTTGGTATCCAGGCTTAATCATTTCTAAAAACCAGGAACAGAAATCATCCCAAACCAATTTATAAATAGCCATTAAAGCATCAGAAATTCTATATTTTTCAAAATTATCTTCAATCTCCAATAAGGTTTGTTGCAATTTAGCTTCATACCATTCGATTGCTACTTTAGATGATTCTGGCTGGGCGATGCTTTCTGAAACTTCCCAGCCTTTAATCAGTTTGAATGCATTCCAAATTTTGTTAGAAAATCCTTTTCCTTGATTACATAATTCCTCATCAAACATGATATCGTTTCCTGCAGATGCACTCAACAATAAACCTACACGAACACCATCGGCACCAAACTTATCAATTAAATCTAATGGATCAGGTGAATTCCCTAATGACTTAGACATCTTACGACGTTGTTTATCACGAACCAATCCTGTTAAATACACATTAGAAAATGGTTTATCACCACCATATTCATAACCTGCAATAATCATTCTGGCCACCCAGAAAAACAGAATATCCGGACCAGTAACTAAGTCATTGGTTGGATAATAATATTTATATTCTTCGTTCTCAGGATCCATGATACCCCCAAAAACTGACATTGGCCATAACCAAGAAGAAAACCAAGTATCCAAAGCATCAACATCTTGTTTTAGGTCGGAAGTTTGAAGTTGGGAGTTTGAAGTTTTTTCTTTGGCTAAAGCCAAAGCGTCTTCAATATTTTCAGCAACTACGAAATCTTCTTTTCCGTCACCATAATAGTACGCCGGAATTTGTTGTCCCCACCATAATTGACGGGAAATATTCCAATCACGAATGTTATTCAACCAATGTGCATAAGTATTGTTAAAACGTGAAGGATGCAATTTGATACTTCCGTCTTCTAAAACGGCCTTGATAGCTGGTTTTACCAATTCGTCCATTTTTAAGAACCATTGATCAGATAATCTTGGTTCGATAACAGCTTTCGTTCTTTCAGAAGTCCCTACTTTATTTAAGTGAATTTCTGTTTTAGCCAAATCACCATTAGCTTCTAATTCTTTAGCAATTTCAGCACGAACCACAAAACGATCTTTTCCCTGATAATGCAAACCAAAACTATTTAAGGTAGCATCTTCATTAAAAATATCAACGATTTCAAGATTGTGTTTTTCACCTAATGTTTTATCGTTCATATCGTGAGCTGGAGTTACTTTCAAACATCCTGTTCCAAACTCCACATCAACATATTCGTCTTCAATAATTGGAACTACTCTGCCACAAATTGGCACAATCGCTTTTTTACCTTTCAAATGGGTGAAACGCTCATCATTTGGATTGATACAAATAGCAGTATCTCCAAAAATAGTTTCCGGACGAGTTGTCGCAACTGTTAAATAATCTTCAGTTCCTTCAATTTTATATTTTAAGAAAAATAACTTTCCTTGTTGCTCTTCATAAATAACTTCTTCGTCAGACAAAGTTGTTTTAGCTTCCGGATCCCAGTTTACCATTCTGTAACCGCGATATATCATTCCTTTGTTATATAAATCAACAAAAGATCGAATTACAGAAGCCGACATATCCGGATCCATCGTAAACTTAGTTCGATCCCAGTCACAAGATGCTCCTAGTTTTTTTAACTGTTCTAAGATAGTCCCCCCGTATTTATCGGTCCATTCCCAAGCATGTTTTAGGAATTCTTCACGAGTTAAATCGTTTTTATTGATTCCTTCTGCTTTTAATTTCGCAACAACTTTAGCCTCAGTAGCAATAGAAGCGTGATCCGTTCCGGGAACCCAACAAGCGTTGAATCCTTTTAAACGGGCTCTTCTGATTAACACATCCTGAATCGTATTGTTCAACATATGTCCCATATGTAATACTCCGGTAACATTTGGTGGAGGGATTACAATGGTATAAGGTGTTCTATGATCTGGCTTTGAGTGAAAATAATTATTTTTCATCCAGTAGTCATACCATTTTTGCTCTATTGTTTTAGCGTCAAATTGTGCGGGAATTGCCATATAAATAACCGTTAATAACCAAAATTAGCTTTTGGTGTGATTTTTGTAATTTAAAATTGGGAACAAAAGTAAATAATAAAGTACACTATAAAAAGGGAAATAAAAATTTGTGTACTAATTAAAACAAAGTATATTTACTTTATCTAACAACCAAACATGAAAAAAATAACTACTATTGTAACAATCTTATTTTTTGGATGTATTGGATTTGCTCAAAAAGGAGCTAAAATAGAATTCAAAGCCAAAAATAACACTATTGATTTTGGAGTAATTAATAAACAAAACGACAACGGTATTCGTTCTTTTGAATATACTAACACTGGCGATGCCCCTTTGATTATTTATTCTGTACAATCTACTTCGAGCTGTACTATTTTATCCAAACAAAACACAACTGTACAGCCTGGAAAATCAAGTAAAATTGACATTAAATACAATATGGTTCCCGGACCTATTCGAAAAACAATTACAGTTGAATCTAACGCTATTAATTATGACGAAGGACGGATTCCTCTTAAGATAAAAGGAGAAGTAGTTGCTCTATAATTTTCAAAATGCTTCTTAGAAAATTAAGAAGCATTTTTTTTATAAAACATCTATCAGCTTAAATTTAAAATCCATTAACTTCCCTTCTCTTTCCACTTTTACTTCTATCCATATTTCATCATCCGACCACAAAAGTGCATTTAATTGCTGTAATGAAAGATTATAAGCTTCTTTTCCATCAATAGAAACAATGATATCTCCTATTTTCAACCCACATTTTTCAGCATTAGAATTCATTCTTATATAACCTATTTCATACACTGGTTTTAATTCCGTTTTATATTTCACTTTAATCCCAGCTGTTTTATCAGTTTTAATATCTTCAGCATGCATTACAAATGAATTATCAGGCACGACGACCAATTGTTTTACCAATTGAACACCGGTATGCCAAACCTCAATACCACTTTTATTATAATAAAATGTATTCTTATAATTTTTATTCTTCTTTAAATACAAACATCCATTTTTATAATCAAAAACAGACGTAAAACGTTTCAATATTTCACCGCCTACTGATCCCAAACGATTAGATTGCATACTAATATTTTTTATCGAAATTGAATCAGGGAAAGCCACTATAGGTATTTTAAATTGGAAATCCGCAATCGAAAAACGGTCAATTCTGGCTCTTTTGCCTTCAACTGCACCACTCAAACCTTGCCCCAAATAATCCTTAAAATGTTTTTGCGGAACTTCAATTTTATCCGAAATCTCATCAAAAAGCCAAATAGCATCACTATTACCATTATCCACAAGCAACTTAACTGCTACATCTTCATCATTTAATCTCACAACAGCTTTAACATAAGGCTTATTTCTTTCAATTGAAAGAGGAATTCTTGTAAATTCTTTTTGAATCTTCACATGAAACTTAGAATTCAATTTATGAAAACTAACCATTCTTTTAGCATAATCAATCTCAACTAAATGATTATTAAAAGCAGCCGACCCAATAATCCCATTTACTGTTATACCTACATAAGTAGACAAATTAAAAGAAGGATCTAAAATCAAATACAACATATGATTTTTAGACTGTAACTTATCAATAGTTAATAAATTCCCTGAAGATCTGAGTCCCTCAACACCTTGACTATCACCTAAACCTTGAATATTTATTTTTTTTACATTATTAAGATTGAGTTTTCCGGGATCTTCAAAACCAAATAAAATTGTTTCTTCAACTCCCGAATCCAACAAAAAAAGCAGTTCAACCCCATTCACTTTAACCGGAATAAAAACCAAATTATTGATTAACCGAATAGGAAATTTCACCCTGTCGGATTTAGCATCAACAAATTCAAATTGCTGTTGTGAAAGTGCAGGAATCGTAAAACCAAGAAGAAAAAAAAACAGAATTATTTTTTTCATGTAACACAATTTGCATAAAGTTAACAAAATTCCTGCTTTTTAATAGCTTTTAATTTCAAATTGTAAAACTATCAATAGCTTAGTTTTAAAAAAAAATCGCAAATTTGCATCAAATTTTTATTTAAGATGCCTGAGATTTCAATTAGAGGAAGAAGAATGCCTGAATCGCCAATTCGCAAATTGGCTCCATTTGCTGATATAGCTAATAAAAAAGGCCTAAAAGTGTATCACTTAAACATAGGCCAACCTGATATAAAAAGTCCTGAAATAGCCATTCAAGCCATTAAAAATATCAACATGGACATCATTGAATATGGTCCATCGGCAGGTTATGAAAGTTACCGTAAAAAATTAGCGCAATTTTATACTAATCAAAATGTAAGGGTAGACTTTTCAGATATCATGATTACCACTGGTGGTTCTGAAGCCTTATTATTTGCTTTAGGCAGCATCATGGATCCGGGAGATGAAGTCATTATCCCTGAACCTTTCTATGCTAATTATCATGCATTTTCAGAAGAATCAAGCGCAACCGTTGTTCCTGTTAATTCCGATTTCGAAGAAGGCTTCAAACTACCTTCTATCGAAGCTTTTGAAAAACTGATTACTCCAAAAACAAAGGCAATCATCATTTGTAATCCAAGTAATCCAACAGGAAACTTATATTCAGAATCAGAAATCCAACAATTAGGTGAATTGGTAAAAAAACACGATTTATTCTTAATTGCTGATGAAGTATACCGTGAATTCATCTATGATAAAAAAGACCTGCATTATTCGGTAATGAACTTAATCGGTCTTGAGCAAAATGTCATCATGATTGATTCGGTTTCTAAGCGTTACAGTATGTGCGGTGCTCGAATTGGCTGTATGGTTACCAAAAACAAAGAGGTTATTGCTGCAGCTATGAAATTTGCACAAGCCCGTTTATGCCCTCCAACAATAGAACAAATTGCCTGCGAAGCGGCTATTGATACACCTCAAAGCTATTTTGACGAAGTAATTGAAGAATACAAAGACCGAAGAGATACCTTAATTGCTGAATTACTTAAAATTGAAGGCGTAAAAGTGACTCCGCCTAAAGCTGCATTTTATTGCATTGCTGAACTTCCAGTAGATAACACTGAAACATTTGCACAATGGCTTTTAGAAAGTTATCATCTTGATGGAGAAACGGTCATGGTTGCACCTGCAGCCGGATTTTATTCCACTCCGGGAATGGGATTAAAACAGGTACGTATTGCTTATGTACTCAACAAAACTGACCTTAAAAAAGCAGTTCATATTTTAAAAGATGCTATTGAAACTTATAATGCCAGATAGACACAAAAACTGCTTTTAAAACCAAAAACAACAAAGACAATAACTTAAAACGGTTATTGTCTTTATTGTTTAAAACACAACAACAATCAAGCCTTTAAAGAGTTTATTTTTATTAAATGCTATAGAAAATCTTTAGTTTTTATTAATTATCTTTACAGCCTTAAAAAAACAACACCCACTATAACAGTAGTATTTAATGATACATAACGAAGAAATGCACGACGAAATTGGAGACAATCACATTGGTTCGAGTGCAAAAAATCCTTTACGAGACGATGCATTTGCATTATCGGATGATGAAAAAATTGAAAGAATAAAAAAAGACGTCCACAACATCCTTCAAACTTTAGGAATGGACTTAACTGACGACAGTTTAAAAGGCACACCTAACCGTGTAGCCAAAATGTTCGTTAAAGAAATCTTTGGAGGATTAAATCCAAATAAAAAACCAAAGGCTTCTACTTTTGACAACAACTACAAATACGGTGAAATGCTTGTAGAAAAAAACATCATAGTTTACTCTACCTGCGAACACCACTTACTACCCATTATTGGTCGCGCTCATGTTGCTTATATCTCTAACGGTACAGTTATTGGGCTATCTAAAATGAACCGAATTGTAGAATATTACGCAAAAAGACCACAGGTTCAAGAGCGTCTTACTATGCAAATCGTTCAGGAATTACAACAAGCCTTAGGAACAGAAGATGTTGCCTGTGTAATTGACGCTAAACACCTTTGTGTAAACTCAAGAGGTGTAAGTGATATTGAAAGCAGCACGGTTACTTCTGAATTTGGAGGAAAATTCAAAGAAGACAAAACCAGAAGAGAATTTTTAGATTATATCAAATTAGAAACTAAATTCTAAAACCACTTTTTCCTGTAGTAAAGTTAAGCTAACGCAACAATCAGCTCCCAAAAAATTAAACAATGTCAATTTACAGCACTCAAACACTAAAAATTTACAATTCCCTTTCTGGAGAAAAAGAAACTTTTGTACCTATAAACGAAGGCAGTATTGGAATGTATGTTTGCGGTCCAACAGTTTACAGTAACGTACATCTTGGAAATCTAAGAACATTCATGTCTTTTGATGTGATTTTCAGATATTTTATTCACTTAGGTTACAAAGTAAGATATGTTAGAAACATTACTGATGTTGGACACATTGTTGATGATGTTGATGAGGGAGAAGATAAAATTGCCAAAAAAGCACGTTTAGAGCAATTAGAACCAATGGAAGTGGTACAACGTTATACCGTAGATTTCCATGAAATCCTAAAAGCCTTTAATTTTTTACCTCCAAGTATAGAACCTACAGCCACAGGCCATATTATTGAGCAAATTGAAATCATCAAAAAGATTATTGATGCCGGAATTGGTTACGAAGCGAATGGTTCGGTTTATTTTGATGTGGTAAAATTCAACAAGACAAACCATTACGGAAAATTAAGCGGACGCAACATTGAAGAGATGCTGGCTAATACCCGCGATTTAGATGGACAGTCAGACAAAAGAAACCCTCAGGATTTTGCGCTTTGGAAAAAAGCAGAACCGGAACATATCATGAGATGGCCTTCACCATGGAGCGACGGTTTTCCGGGCTGGCACTTAGAGTGTACTGCAATGAGCACTAAATACCTGGGAAATCATTTTGATATTCACGGTGGCGGAATGGATTTAAAATTCCCTCACCACGAATGTGAGATTGCTCAAAACGAAGCCTGCACAGGTCAAACTCCGGTAAATTATTGGATGCATGCCAACATGCTTACACTTAATGGTAAAAAAATGGCAAAATCTACCGGAAATAACATTTTACCCAGAGAAATTTTAACGGGGGACAACAACATTTTAAGCAAAGCTTTCCCTGCTTCAGTTGCACGTTTTTTTATGCTACAAGCTCATTATAGAAGCATTCTTGACTTTTCTGACGAAGCTATTGTAGCAGCCGAAAAAGGATACAAAAGATTCATGGAAGCTATCGACGCTTTAAAACAAATTAAAACGAGTGCAAGCAGCACTTTAGACATCGCAGCATGGAAACAACTTTGCTATGATGCCATGAATGACGATTTCAACACGCCTATTTTGATAGCCCATTTATTCGAAGGCGTTCGTTATATCAATTTACTTAAAGATAACAAAGAAACAATTAACGCTTCTGACTTAGAAACTTTAACAACAACAATAAATGCATTCGTTTTTGATGTTTTAGGACTTGAAAATCAAAAAGCAGCCGATAGCAACAACGACAAACTGGAAGGAACAATAAACATGTTGATTGACATGCGAAACAAAGCTCGTGCTGATAAAGATTTCGCCATGTCTGACCACATTAGAGACCAACTGCTTGCCTTAGGAATCCAACTTAAAGACAGCAAAGAAGGTACTAGTTTCAGCATTTAGTTTTGAGATTTTTTGAAAATATTTTTTTTTATAAATCTCAAGACTACCTTATAAATCAATAAAAATGTTTTCAAAAATCATCTTATTTCCGTTCATTTTATTGGTGCGCTTCTACCAATTGGTCATCTCACCACTAACCCCGGCTACTTGCCGATTTACACCTAGCTGTTCGGCATATATGATTGAAGCACTTATAACCCACGGTCTAATTTATGGTGGTTATTTAGGTATAAAAAGAATATTTAGTTGTCATCCATGGGGAAAAAGCGGTTATGATCCAGTACCAAAAAAGAAGGAACACTGCAAACATTAACCTTTAATTAGTACTCGTTTTACTTTAAATATTTAATTTTACAGCTAGATAAACAATAATTAGATGACACAAGCTTTAAACATTGTATGGAATCCCTCCGAAGGAATAGACTTAGGTTTTTTTGTAATTAGATATTACAGCCTAATGTTTGTTATTGCATTTGGACTAGGATGGTATCTCATGAAAAACATTTTCGAACGCGAAAATGAATCTTTAGAAAAACTAGACTCTTTGTTTGTATGGAGCGTTTTAGCCACTTTAATCGGTGCGAGACTAGGACATGTTTTCTTTTACGACTGGGAATATTTCAGAAACCATTTATCCGAAATCATATTACCTTTTAGATTATCACCTAAATTTGAATTCACAGGATATCAGGGATTAGCCAGCCACGGTGCAGC
Organism: Flavobacterium flavipallidum; assembly: GCF_038289905.1. NCBI lineage: Bacteria > Pseudomonadati > Bacteroidota > Flavobacteriia > Flavobacteriales > Flavobacteriaceae > Flavobacterium > Flavobacterium flavipallidum. The sequence continues at coordinate 129,851 of NZ_JBBYHU010000007.1, forward strand.
AATCTCTATTATTGTTGCTATGTATTTTTACAGCAGAAACATTCTTAAAAGACCTTTATTGTGGATTTTAGATCGTATCGTAATTCCTGTTTCAAGTGGTGCTATTTTTGTAAGATTGGGTAATTTTTTCAATTCAGAAATTGTTGGAAAAGTAACCGAATTTCCTTTTGGAATAAGATTCCTGCACGATTATTACAGCAAAGCAGATGCAGTAAATGCAACTCAAATCCCTAATCCCAAAGAAGCATACACTGCAATTGCAACAAATCCAAAATTCGCCAATTTATTAGCCCAAGTACCCGTAAAGCACCCAACACAATTATACGAAGCCTTCTGCTATGTCTTTGTATTTGCAATATTATTTTTCTTATACTGGAAGACTGAAACAAGAAAAAAATCCGGATTTTTATTTGGACTTTTCTTAGTATTATTATTTTCTGTTCGAATGGTAGTCGAATCAGTAAAAGAAAGCCAGGGTGGTTTCGAAAGTTCTTTAGGATTACTTTCTACCGGACAATGGCTAAGTATCCCTTTTATTTTAATAGGCCTATATTTTATCTTTACTGCCGAAAAACCAATAAAGATCTAACCCTACAATATAAATAACAAAAAATGCCGTCTAAATTCCCTAGATGGCATTTTTTTTTGTTTAAATATCAAATATCATTATAAAGAAGCTAGAAAAACCTTTTTGGATAATCCCCAACTTTTGAACTTGATCCCCCTGATCCCCTATAAAATTGGTTATTTTTTTAAACAAAAAAACCACCTAACAAAAGTTAGATGGTTTTCTTTGAGCCGATAGAGGGACTCGAACCCACGACCTGCTGATTACAAATCAGCTGCTCTAGCCAGCTGAGCTACATCGGCAATTGTGTAATAATGTTTTATTGAAATCTCAATAAAAAACCATCTAAAATTTAGATGGTTTTTGAGCCGATAGAGGGACTCGAACCCACGACCTGCTGATTACAAATCAGCTGCTCTAGCCAGCTGAGCTACATCGGCGTCATTATTACGGGTGCAAATATACTGCTGAATTTTAATTTTCCAAAGGAAATTTGCACTTTTTTTGACTTATTCCTGACTACAATTCGTTGATTTTAGCAATCAATTGATTTGCAACTTGTTCCAATTCCACATTGATTTGTTTAAAATGCGCTTTTTTATTTTCTACATTCTTTGCATTTACTTTTGCAATCAAATTATCGAAAGCAACGATAGCTTCATCAATCAAATTATTCGTTTCTTCTGTTGGTTTTCCTGTAGTTGAAAGTTCAAACAAGTAAACTGCTTCAATAATATCCCCTAAAACGTAGTTGATGTCTTTCTTTAAATTCTTAACGTTTGCCATTTTTTTAAATTTTAATTTGCGGTAGCAAAATTACACATAAAGTTTTTAATTGCTACTATGAAATATAAATTTCTAAAACAGAAGCTTTTCCGGACAAAACATACGTTTTAATTACAGCAGGAAGCAATACGGTATCTCCTTTTTTGTAATTGTACTTCACACCATTACATTCTAACTCAAAGCTTCCTTCTACACACATATAAACGGTAAAGGTATCTCCTGTTTTGCTAACCACAACCTCACCATCTAAAGGAATAAAATTAGTGGTAAAATAAGGACAATCAACTACTGAATTAGATTGATTTACCTCTTTAGCATATTCCTTATAAGTATCGACTTTTTCATAATTAATAGCATCCAAAGCCTGATCAATATGCAATTCTCTACCATTACCTTGAGCATCTACTCTGTCAAAATCATAAATACGATAGGTAATATCAGAAGTTTGCTGAATTTCAGCAACTACTAAACCGGCTCCAATAGCATGAACAGTTCCTGTTTCAAGAAAAAAAACATCCCCTGATTTTACTTTAACATCATCAAGAATAGTAAGCAAACTTTTGTTCTTCAGATTTTCGACATATTCATTTGCATTAGATTTTTCTTTAAATCCTACAATGATACGTGCATCCTCATCAGCCTGCATAATATACCACATCTCTGTTTTCCCAAAAGAATTATGACGTTCTTTAGCCAAGGCATCATTTGGATGTACCTGTATAGACAAATCTTCTCGAGCATCTAAATATTTAAATAACAAGGGAAATTGTTTCCCAAATCTTTCATAAACAGCTCTCCCTAAAATTTCATTTGGACATTCATCAATAAGTGACATCAATGAAGCTCCTTTCAATTCTCCATTGGCTACCACACTTACATCACCTTCAACGGTAGATAATTCCCAGCTTTCCCCTACGGTAGAAGACTGAATCGGCTTAGATAAAACTGTTTTTAATTTTTCACCTCCCCAAATTCTATCTTTCAAAATTGGCTCAAACTGCAATGGATAAATATTCTTCATTTTTCTTTTTGTTTAATTTGTTTTGTTTTTAGTTTAAAACAAATATACCTCTCTAAACCTTCCGAAAACAAGTACTTTTTGTTCAATTCTATAGACTATTTTATCATTTTTTCCAACATTTTAGTAACATGCTTCATTCCTAACAAACTATCAAAAATCATTTGCACCACACCTTTATCATCTACAAAATAAGTAACTCTGCCAGGAAGCAAACCAAACAAAGCTGAAGAAACACCAAAAAGTTTACGAATAGCATTATCAGAATCAGACAAAAGAGTAAATGGTAAATTATATTTTTGAATAAATTGCTGATGAGAAGCAACATTATCAGCACTAACACCAATTATATCAACCCCAAATTTTAAAAATTCGGAATAATTATCTCTAAATCCGCAAGCCTGAATAGTACATTGGGAAGTATCATCTTTTGGATAGAAATAAATAATAACCGCTTTTTTCCCAATTACATCACTACTATCAAACAACTCTCCCGTTGCATCTAAAGCCGTAAAACACGGCACGCTATCTCCTACTTTCAAACCCATTACAATCCTTTATAACTAACAAAATTCCTAGGCGTTTCATAAAGCGTAACTTCCAGTTCTAATTCGGATGCCACACGTTTTCTCATTTTATTCCAAATAACCACTACAATATTCTCAGCTGTAGGATTTAAATCTTCAAATTCGGCTACATCTAAATTCAAATTTTTATGATCAAAAGCATCTTCTACTTCTTCTTTGATGATATCCGCTAAAATCTTAGCATCCATGACATAACCAGTTTCAGGATCAATTGCCCCCGTAACGCTCACAATTAATTCATAGTTATGACCATGAAAATTAGGATTATTACACTTCCCAAATACGGCATCATTTTGCTCAAAAGTCCAATCTTTTCGATACAAACGATGCGCTGCGTTAAAATGTGCCTTTCTACTTATTGTTACTTTCATAATCGAATTATAAAATCAAAATCAATTTTAAAGCTTATGCGCTTCTAAAAAATGATAGAATTCTTCAAAAATAATTCTAAACCAGACGGTATATATTTCGGGCTGCAACGCAATATCGTCTTTGACAGCTTCAATATCCATCCATTTCCAAGCTTCCACTTCATCTATATTAATCCTCGGAGTATCATTATAATAACCAATCATCACATGATCTAATTCATGTTCAGTCAAACCATTATCAAATGGAGCTTTATATATAAAATGAAACAACTCTTTTAATTCAGTTTGAAATCCCATTTCTTCCATCAATCTTCGATTTCCGGCTTGCAAATTGCTTTCGCCCTCCCGCTGATGACTGCAACAAGTATTGGTCCACAACAACGGAGAATGATATTTATGATGCGCTCTTTGCTGCAACATCAATTGGTTTTTATCATTTAAAACAAAAACGGAGAAAGCACGGTGTAATACCGCTTTTTCATGAGCTTCTAATTTTGGCATCAAACCAATTGGCTCGTCATTTTCATTGACTAGTATTACGTTTTCTTCTGTCATATTTTTTTTATAGCTAGACAAAAATACAAAAAAGATAAGGAAACAATATTGCTTTAACGTTCTCTTTCGAATTATAAATCTCTAAAATTTTACGCAACATTAATCCTTAACAACCTATAATTCGTAAATACAAGTATTAACAAACTATAAATCCCTGTTAAAATGTAAATTAAGCGACCTATACTCTATTTTGAGAATTATCTTTGTATATATCAGAAGAATAAAAAACAAATAACATAGTAATATATCCCCATGAAATCGAAAACATTTATAAACTTACTCTTTTTACTTCCCTTATTCGCCTTTACAGCTTGCGGACAAAACAAACAACCCAAGGAGTCAGAAAAAATAAGCAGTAGCAATGTAATTAGCAAACCCGGAAACCCTTATTATTCCCATACCGATACCACAAAGTTAAAACTAAGTGATGCCGAATGGAAAAAAGTACTTCCTGAAGATGTTTATTTAGTCATGCGACAGGCCGAAACAGAAAGAGCTTTTACCGGAAAATATTGGAATACCGACGAAAAAGGAACCTACTATTGTGCTTCCTGTGGAAATTTATTATTTCGCTCTACAGCAAAATTCTCCAGTAGTTGCGGTTGGCCAAGTTTTTTTGAACAGCAAAACAAAAAAAGCATTGTTTTCAAAAACGACAACTCTTACAACATGGAACGCATTGAAGCACTTTGTGGCAGATGCGGAGGACATTTAGGCCATCTTTTTGACGACGGCCCAGAACCTACCGGAAAAAGATACTGCATGAATTCCATTGCACTTGATTTTGTTCCTGACAACCAGTAATTAACCTAACACAACCCACATGAAAAAATATTTATTCCTCATTCTTCTGATTTCATGTACTGCTTTCAGTCAAAAAAAGACAGCAAAAGCCAATCCAAACCTGGAATCCATCACGCTGGGCGGAGGTTGCTATTGGTGCATTGAAGCTATTTTTGAAAATTTAGAGGGTGTAAAAACAGTTGTTTCCGGATTTTCAGGTGGAACTACTAAAAATCCCAGCTATGAAGAGGTCTGCACCGGAAAAACTGGACATGCCGAAGTAGTAAAAATCACTTATGAAAAATCCAAAACCAATCTGGATGAAATCCTGAAAGTTTTTTTCACCGTTCATGACCCAACGACCTTAAACCGTCAGGGAGCCGATGTAGGCACACAATACCGCTCCGCTATTTTTTACAGCAATGAATCGCAACGAAAAACAGCTCTGGAAATCATTAATGAATTAAACAAAAATAAAGTTTACAACAATCCAATCGTTACCAAAGTAGAACCCTTTAAAAACTTCTATGAAGCCGAAGAGTACCACCAAGATTATTACGAATACAACCAGAACAAACCGTATTGCCGATTAGTAATTCAACCGAAACTGGAAAAATTTGAAAAAGTTTTTAAAGACCGTTTAAAAAAGAAATAAACAATTGCAAAACCTCGATTAAGAAATTATTCGAGGTTTTTTATTTAAAGACTCACCAATCATCAAAGCACATTTTTCACCATCAATAGCCGCAGAAATAATTCCGCCTGCATAACCTGCTCCTTCTCCGCATGGATACAAACCTTTTATTTGCAAATGTTCTAAAGTAAAGTTATCTCGAGGAATACGTACCGGTGAAGAAGTCCTGGATTCTGGTGCATGAAGAATAGCTTCATTAGTCAAATAACCTTTCATCGATTTCCCAAAAGCAGTAAATCCTTCACGCATAATTTGAGTTAAAAAACCTGGGAAAACTTGCCCCAATTCTACCGGAGTTGTCCCCGGAACATAGGAAGTTTTAGGAATATCTTTTGAAACTTTAGACTGGGTAAAATCAATCATCTTTTGAGCAGGAACTTTCTGTGTTTCCCCTGCCAAATGCCAGGCTTTTTGCTCGATACTTTTTTGAAATTCCATTCCTGCCAAAGCACCAAACTTTGCAAAAGGTTTAAAATCTTCCAATTTCAATTCCACTACAATTCCTGAATTGGCCGTAGCCTGATCTCGTTTAGAAGGAGACCAACCATTGGTAACCACTTCCCCCGGACTGGTAGCGCAAGGCGCAATTACACCTCCCGGACACATACAAAAAGAATACATTCCTCTTCCTCCAACCTGCTTGACAATACTATAAGGTGCCGGTGGCAATAATTCGCCGCGATAATCACAACTATACTGAATACTATCAATCAACGATTGTGGATGTTCGGCCCGAACGCCTAATGCAAAAGGTTTCGCTTCAATCAATATTTTCTTTCTATCTAATAACTCAAAAATATCTCTGGCAGAATGTCCTGTTGCCAAAATAAGTTTGTTGGCCAAAATTTTGTCACCGTTTTGAATAACTACACCTTCTACCTCATTGTTCTTAACCAAAATATCAGTGACACGAGTTTCAAACAATACCTGACCTCCGCATTCTTTTATTTTTTCGCGAATATCTTCGATAATTTTAGGCAATTTATTAGTTCCAATGTGAGGATGTGCATCTACTAAAATATCAGGAGTAGCACCAAAAGCCACCAACAATTCTAAGATTCGGTTGACATCTCCCCTTTTTTTAGATCGAGTATACAATTTTCCATCCGAATAGGTTCCCGCACCACCTTCTCCAAAACAATAATTAGAATCTTCGTCTACAATATGATCTCTGTTGATAGCCTTTAAATCCCTTCGGCGACCACGTACATCTTTTCCTCTTTCTATTACGATAGGTTTCAACCCTAATTCAATCAATTGCAAAGCTGCAAAAAGTCCCGCAGGTCCGGCACCAACCACAATTACTTCCTGTTCATTAGCTACATTTGGATAATCAGGAAGTGGTAATAGGTTTTCCTGAAAAGTTTCCCCTTTTAAATAAACATTTACCTTCAGGTTGATTTTGACATTTTTTTGACGGGCATCAATCGAACGCTTTAAAATAACTACGTGCTGAATTTCAGAAAGCGCTACTTTTATTTGTTTAGACAAATAGTCTTTTAACAAACTCTCGTTTGCAGCGATTTCGGGAGTTACCTGAAGTAAAAGTTCTTTGGGCATGACGACTGAATTATTTTGTTAGCTTTTCTATTTCGGAAAAGAAGCTGCAAAAATAACATTTTCAAAACAGACTTTGTAACTTTGGCACTTCTAAACTTTGCATCAATAAAATAATGTCAAGAAAAATAAAATTGATTTGGGATTTTCGCGGACCTGCTTCCGCAAAAACTGCTGAGCACCACGAAATTCATTTAAAAGAATATATCGCAATAGAAAAACTTCCTTTAAACATTACCGGATTTGAAGTTTATGACGAAATGCACGCCATTGCTTTCATGGTCGTTACCGATGAAAATATGATTCCGGTACGTGATGCCTTAAAACCGCATCGAGGAGAACTTTATAATGAATAAATTCCAATAAAAAAATTCCAAATTCCAATAACGATAAAGGCATATTCATAATACCTCAATCTATTGTTTTTCATAAAAATAGGTATTATATTAGAAGAAACAAACCCCGAAATTGCTCAAAAGGAGTCAAAAACGGGGTTTTCTTTTATAGTGTGATG